>JBBDRM010000025.1 GCA_040905475.1 Actinomycetota bacterium | reverse complement strand
CTGTGGGAGATCCGCTGTCGCACCCAGGTGCTCGCAGGCGCCGAGGACACACTGACCCCGCCGCGCTTCGCGCGACTCATGGCCGAGCGGATCTCCGCAGCGCGCTTCATCGAGTACGCGGGAGCCGGCCACATGCTGCCCCTCGAGCGGCCGGCTGAGGTAGCGGGAGAGATGGCGGTGCTGTGGGCGTCGCCCCACGACGGGTCGCTTACTCCGGCGCGGGGAGCTCTTGCGAGGGGAGGCGGGGATTCCCGTCCTCTTGCGGGCTGATGATGCGGAACATCGCGATCCATACGAGCCCGGCGATCAGGAGGGCCAGGAAGATCCGCCCGATCCAGCGTCGGCGTTCCTCGGCCGGCTCCTTGGCGAAGCCGACGGGGGAGACGTATTCCTCACGCATCGATACGGAATCGTATCGGGCTGAGCGGGGCGTTGCTCGGAGCGGGTTAGACGGCGACGCGCTGGCGGACGGCGCGATCCCGTCGGATCGTTCGACGCTCTTCCTCGGTCACGCCGCCCCAGATGCCGGCATCCTGGCCGGTCGCGAGCGCCCACTCGAGACAGGAACCCTGGACCTCGCACGAACCGCAGATGGCTCGCGCGGCTTCTATCTGGGCCAGGGCGGGGCCGGTGGTGCCGATGGGAAAGAAGAGTTCCGGGTCGACGTCTCTACAAGAGGCGTCGTGACGCCAATCCATCATCGTCGGATCCACGAGCGAGCGACCCCCCCGGCCACAGGCGTCTACGGCTTTTCTTTGTGGGAACGCGCGCGAGCATATAACCCGGCTTTCGAGAGTGGCAATACCTTCCGGGAAATCACATGGTGCGAATTCGGGCAGCTAGCCGCGCTGCGCGGCGATCGTTCGCCGGGTGCGAGGGCACGAGTGCGCAAGCGACCATACGAACGAACTTGATGACGACAACTCGCAACAGGTGCAACATGTGGCTCATGATGAACGAAACGACCGGATCGTCGCGATGGATGTGATCGGGCATCGTGGGGGAGCAGCCCTCGCGCCCGAGAACACGCTCGCCGCGATCAGAGCGGGGCTCGACTCGGGAGCCGACGGCGTGGAGATCGACGTCCGCCACACGAGCGACGGAGTCGCCGTCTTGTTGCATGACCCCGACGTTGCTCGTACGACCTCCGGGACCGGCCTGGTCGGCGACCTTTCCTCCGAGGAAGCCCGGGCGCTCGGCATCCCAACGCTCGACGAGGCGCTCGACGCCGTTCCCGCCGATCGCACGCTCATCGTCGAGGTGAAAGGCACGCCGTGGGATCCTGGACACGATCCGACCGAGCCTGCTGCGCGGATCGTGGCGGCCACTCTGGCATCGGGGCCTCCGCGGCGTGTGGTCGTCTCGTCATTCAATCCGCTCGCGCTCGCGGTCGTGAGAGCGATCTCCCCTCAGCTGCGGACCGCGGTGCTCACAAGCTCGGCGTTCGACCTGGCATCGAACCTCGCCGCCGCGGTCGCGGGGGCCAACGAGGAGTGCCACGTCCCGGCCGAGATCCTGAAACCTGCGTTCGTTCAGACCGCTCACGATGTGGGGCGGCGCGTCATCGCGTGGACGGTGAACGATCCCGAGACGGTGCTCCGCTGCGCCGAGTGGGGGGTCGACGGCGTCATCACCGACGATCCCCGGATGGCACGGGACGCTTTGGGCCGCTGAGGCGGTGGCGCTCAGGCCAGGAGCGAAAGGGCCTCGTGCGCTGAGGTGAACTCGAAGCGCGTGTCCTCGCCGATGTAGTCGCCGTCGACCTGCAACGGCATCGCGCGATCGGCGATCACCTCGAACCGCTCGAGATCGTGCAGGCCGACCACGTTGCGGAGATGGATCTGCCCGCCCGAGCCGAAGGCGCGCCACAGGAACCGCAATGTGCGGTGGAACGCCAGCGACCGGACCCCCGTGACGTCGAGGCCGCGCTCGGCGTCGGCCAGGGGGGTGACTTGGAAGGGGCGCTTGCCGAGGAACGTGAACGGGTTGGAGTTGCCGGCGATCGCGACCAACAGCTCGCGATGCTCGGTTCCGTCGGGCAAGCGTATGTGGATCGGCTTCTCTCGACGGTTGTACGCGAAGAAGAACAGCCGAAGCGCCGTCGTCACGAAGAACCACTCGCCGATCGCTTTCTTCATCTTGGATCGCCGCTCGACCGCCCGTACGACCGCGGCGTCGAACCCGACCCCCGCGCAGAACGCGAAGTAGCGCCCGTTGACGAGGCCGAGGTTGATCCGTTTGGGGACCGCGCCGTCGTGGAGGCGCTCGAGCAGATGAGCGGTTGCTTCGACCGCGTCCAAGGGGATGCCGTGGGTGCGGGCCAGGACGTTCGTACCGCCGCCGGGGATGATCGCGAGCGGCGTGTCGGTGCCGGCGATCCCGTTGATCACTTCGTTGAGCGTTCCGTCGCCTCCGAGCACCAATACGAAGTCGTAGCCTTCGTGGACGGCTCCGGCCGCGAGGTGCTGGGCGTGGCCGCGCCGCTTGGTCTCCGCAACGTCGACGACGAGGTCGCTCGCGAGCGCGCGTGTGATCACGTCGCGCGTGCGGGCGGTCACGGTCGTCGCTTCGGGGTTGAGGATCAGAAGAGCGCGTTTCACGGCGCGGGACACTACCAATTCCGCGAAGGCGGGTCAGGTCGGCGTCGGCACCGGCTCGGGTTCGGTCGGAGCGGGAGTCGGTTCCGGCCCGGTCGGGCCGGCGGTCGGTTTCGCCGACGGTTTCGCCGACGACTTCGGTCTCGGTACCGACACGGGGCAGTCGCGTGCCGGGATCAGGGAAACCGGGAGGCTCACCTCGACCCCCGACTGCCCGAGCCGGGCGACGCAGTCCCTGCTGTAGCCGAGCACGACCGTGACGAAGCTCTCGCGGGGAACCTCGAACTCGTGCTCGGGAACGTCCTCGAGTGCCCTGGTCATGAAGGAACGGAAGATCTGCGACGGGAACGACCCACCGACGACGGTGATACCGCGTACGTTCCGCATGGAGATCTGCGCCTTGCGGTAGCCCACCCAGACGGCCGTCACGAGGTCCGGCGTGTACCCGACGAACCACGCGTCGTGATACTCCTGCGTCGTCCCGGTCTTCCCGGCGAGGGGGCGTCCGATCTGCGCGCGGCGGCCGGTCCCGCGCTCGACCACATCTTGCAGGACGTCGTTCATGGTGTAGGCGACCCCCGGATCGATCACCTGCACGCCTTTCAGCGACTTCTCCTCGAAGACCGGCGCGCCCTCCGGTCCTACCGCTCGCGCGACGCCGTGCCCGGGCATCTTCACGCCGAGGTTCGCGAAGGTCGCGTACGCGTTGGCCATCTCGAACGGCGAAACGCCCACGCGCAAGCCTCCGAGCGCGATCGAAGGCAGCGGGTCGAGCTCGGAGGAGATCCCCGCGCGGTGGGCGACGTCCACGACCTTCGACGGGCCGACGTCGAGCACAAGCCTGGCGTACACGCCGTTGACGGAGTTGATCATCCCTTCCCGCAGGGAGATGGTGCCCCGCCCGCGTCCGTCGTAGTTGTTGACTTTCCACGACAAGGAGCCGCCGGGCCCGTAGCGGAGCGTCGCCGGATGCGATGCGTATCGCGCGTCCGGCCGGATGCCATCCTCGAGGGCGGCAGCGAGCACGAACGGCTTGAACGCACTTCCCGATTGACGACGTCCCTGGTACGCAAGGTTGAACTGTTCGTCGTCGAAGTTGCGGCCGCCGACCATCGCGCGCACCGCGCCGGTCTTCGGATCGATCGCCACGAGCGCGGCATCGGGATCGCCGGGCCGATCGAGCACGCTCGCCACGGCGTCCTCCGCGTACTCCTGGAGGCGCCGGTCGAGCGTGGTCGTGATCTGCAAACCCCCGCGGAACAAGGCGTCTGCGCGATCAGCTTCGGTCTTGCCGAACGTCGGGTCCGCGAGGACCTGCTGCTTCACGAACTCGACGAAGTAGGGATAGTGGAGGGTACCGAGCGCCGGCTTCCGTTTGGTGAGCCCGATCGGCTCTTTGGCTGCGGCAACCTCTTCGGCCGCCGTGATCATCCTTTCCTCCCGCATGCGGCGGAGGACGTAGGCCCGTCGCGCGACGGAAGCTTCCGGCTGATCGAACGGGTTCACGCTCCCGGGCGATCGGATCAGTCCCGCGAGCATCGCCGCTTGGGGTAGCGTCATCTTCATCGGTTGGGTGCGGAAATAGGTCTCGGCAGCCGCGGCGATCCCGTAGGCCCCCGAACCGAAGTACGCACGATTCAGATACATGGCGAGGATCTCGTCTTTGGCGTGATCGCGCTCGAGGCGAAGCGCCACACGAGCCTCTGCCAGCTTCTTTTTCAAGGTCCGTTCGCCGTCCGGGAAATACATGAGCTTCGCGAGCTGCTGCGTGATGGTCGACCCGCCTTGGACCGTCTCGCCCTTGGCCCAGTTCGCGAGCGCGGCTCTCGCGATCGCCTTCGCGTCGACCCCGGAGTGATCCCAGAAACGCGCGTCCTCGACGGCCACGACGGCGTTCTTGGCGACCTGTGGGATCGCCGAGGCGGCCACCTGGGTGCGGTTCTCCTCGAACAGCGTGGCCAGGAGCGTGCCGTCGGACGCGCGGATCTGTGAGCGAAGCGCGAGCGGCCGCGCCTCCTGCTCGGGGAGGGGCCCGAAGAGCGCCGAGCACCCGGTTGCCGCGGGCAAAAGGATCAGCAAGGCGGCGCAACGTCGAAGATTCACGTCGCGCGTCCGGACGAGGCGCCGAGATAGGGGAAGGTGATCATCCTGGTCGGATCTGCTCAAAAGCCGTCTTGGTTACCTTCGGCGTCTTCCCTGGCATCTTGAACTGCGGTCCTTTAGCGGGGTCGAGATCGAGGGTATCACCGGCGCATGTGGCCGGCCGAAGTCCTGGAGGGGGCCTCTAACCTCGGGCTTTGGCTCGGATCTCGGCGAGGACCTCTTGAGGGTCGGCGTGCCGGCCGGTTGCCTTCTTCGAGTAGACGAGCGCGCCGTCGACGGTGACCTCGAACACGCCGCCCTTGGAGGGGATGAGGGCGAGGTCTTCCACCGAATGCTCGAACTCTTCGAGGATCTTGGCCGTCAGACCGACGGCCTTGTCGAGATAGCCTCAGACGGCGCAGTACTCGATGGTGATCTTCATGTCGGTAACGGTAGCACCGCGTCGGGGCCGGGTCGGGACTCCCTCAGCTCCACATCGACAGATCGCGCCCGAGCCACTCGGCGAGTGCGGCGTTGTCGGCGGCGAAGTAGTCGGCGAGATCCGCTCTGGTCTTCGGGTCCATCGGCTCGTGCACGCGGCCCTCGCGGGTGAGCATGCGAGCGATCGTGAGCCGCATCTTCTTCGGGATCCGCGTCCAGACCCGTGGTCGGAAGACCAAGCCGGTAAGAGCTTTCAGTCTCGTCTCGCGGTAGGCGTTGGTGACCTCGCCGACGTTGGGAGGGATCACCGACTCGTCGATCCCCAGATGGCCACACAGCTTCTTGAACATCTGGACCGGGTCGCGTTCTAGGTCGTCGAGCAGCAGGACCAGGATCTGCTCGCGAGGGAAGTGCTTGGCCAGCCGCTCGAGCTGGGGCAGGTAACGGCTGAACAGAAGGTAGTACGGCCACTCCGATCCCTCGGGGGCGCGGCGCTCGCGCGCGACGGCCTCGACGAACGAGGCTCGCTCCATATCGTAATACCGCGCGTGAAGGTAGTGGGAGTAGGCGCGATCGACCGGATTACGCAGGATGGCGACGAGCCGGGCCTCCGGAACGATCGAGGCCATCCGTTCCGGCGCGTGGGGGGAGGTTATGTACGTCGGTGTCGCTTCTCCGACGGCCTTCTTGGCGCCTGCTTCGGCGAAAAGGCCGGCGTACCAGTCGATGCCGCGCTTGAACACGGGATCGCGGTCGAAGAAGTAGATCTCCTTCTGCGAAGGCACGAAGACGTCCGGGTGCGCGCGCAGGTAGTGCCAGAGCGAACTGGTTCCGGACTTGGCGGCTCCGACGATGAGGAAATTGGGGAGGGTGCGGGGCATCGCATCGCACCCTACCTAGAGCCTGAGGGTCGGTAAAGACGCGGCTTCGCGTAGTTCGGTACTACCGGACGCGAACGGGAACCGCCGGCCCCTTGTTGAGGACGCGAGGCTATGATTGCCGCGATGGGAGCCGTCGGAACCGGCATCGTCCACCCTGCTCCACCACGAGCGGCCACGGGCGGAGGCGGGGGCGGCTGGGCCTGGCTCCTAACTGCGTCGGACGCCGTCGAGGCGGAGATCGTACGGGGGCTGCTCGAGGCCAACGGCGTGCCGGTCGCGCTCGACTGGCGAGACCCCTCGCCGTTCGCGTGGATGCATCTCTCGGGCAACCTTCACCGGCCGGTGCCGGTCTACGTGCCGGCGAGCATGGTCGACGACGCCAGGTTGCAGATCCTCGAGATGGGACTCGGCGACGAGGAGCTTTCCGAGCCGATCGAGCCGGTGACCCCGGTCATGCGCGAACGGCATCGCATCCTGTGGCTGGCCGTCCTTGTGCTGACCGTCATCGCCGCCGCGTGGCTCCTCTTCGTCGAGATGTTCGGATTCGCCCCCTGCGCGCTGCGTCTCTTCTGTATCTAGCCGCTGCTACGCTGGCTCCATGAGGCGAAAAGCGCCTGTTGCTGCGCTGTTCTCGGTGTGGCTTGCGGCTGGCGTTGTTGCATTCGCGCAGTCGCCCAACGAGCGGGATATCGACGTCTCTCCGACGACCCCCCTTTCATTCGGGAGCTTCTGCCTTGGCGTCTCATCCGCTCCGAAGCTCGTAACGATCAGCAACACCTCAGACGGAAGCGACTCCGAATCCAATCTGGAGATCTCCTCGATCGTTCGGTCCGGGGGGTCGGACGCAGCGGACTTCGCTCGGTCATCACTGACGCCTTCCTCGCCGATCGAGCCGGGAACATCGGCTTCATTCTCCGTGACGTTCACTCCCTCCGCGCGAGGCCCCCGGGACGGGAAGTTCACGGTCAACAGTGATGATTCCGACGAGCCCTCGGTCGATGTGCCCTTCAACGGCACCGGAATCGACCGGAGGATCACGGTCAACACGGCGACGGTGGCCTTCGGGGAGCAGCGCGTGGGGACTCGTTCACCGACGAAGACTCTCATCATCAGTAATCCCGGCCAGGACACCCTCACCGTGAGCGCCGTGAAGAAGGTCGGGACGAACGCAGCAGACTTCGTTGTCCCGATCCCGGCTGCGTTCTCGCTCGCTCCCGGAGCGACGAAGAGCATCAACGTCGCGTTCCAGCCGACGGGCGACGGCTTGCGTAAAGCCACGCTCGAGATCACCTCCAACTCCTGCACGCAGCCCAAGCTGAACGTGTCGTTGGTCGGCACGGGCGTGATCCCGAACATCGTGGTCCAGCCCAACCCGATCGACGTCGGGACGTCTTCGGTCGGGAAGAAGGGCAAGCCGACGGCCGTGACGGTGTCGAACGAGGGCGCGGCGGCGCTCAAGATCACGACGATCCAGATCATCGGAGAGAACGCGCCCGACTTCGAGCTGTCGGGCCTTCCTCCGGTCCCGGAGACCCTTCAGCCGGATGAGTCCTTCGTTTTCGCCATCCGCATGACGCCGACGGAGGAGGGTCTGCGACTCGCGAGCATCAACGTGCTGAGCGACGACCCGGATGTTCCGACCCTCACGGTATCCGTTCGCGGCTCGGCGACGGCCGCCAGTCCCAGTCCGACGGCCTCGGCGTCGGCGAATGTCTCCCCGACGATGTCAGCCTCGCCATCCTCGACCGCTTCGCCGCTCCCCGCCGGCACGCCGAACGACTCGCTCGCGATCACGCTCGTCGTTGGGGGCGTGCTGTCTGCGTTCGTCGGGCTGATGATCGTCCGGCGGTTCCTGCGAACGCCGGAGGATGAGGAGGGGTTCTAGAGGAACGCGGGCTCTTCGCGGCGGCGCTGGACCAGGAGCCCGACGAGCGCGAGCGGCCCGATCGCCGTCCCCATGATGAACCAGCCGACCGCCGACCGGTTCCGGCGGATCGCCAGCAAGCCGCACACGAGGCCGAAGACGGCCCCGACCATGAGCCAGATCGCGAGAAGCACGGCCCGAGGGTAGACGCCACAGGCTCTGGAATCAACGCGCCCGGCCTCCGACGAGGCCGTCCTGCTGCGGTACCATCGCGAAGCCATGGCCTCCCTCAAGACCGTCATCCTGTGCGGCGGGAAAGGCACTCGGGCGTACCCGCACACGACCGAGGTGCCCAAGCCTCTGCTCGAGGTCGCGGGCCGTCCGATCCTCCAGCACGTCATGGAGATCTACGCCGGTCAAGGCTTCCGTTCGTTCGTGCTCTCGGCCGGGTTCAAGGCGGACATGATCCGGTCCTTCGCCTTGGGCATGCCGTCCGACTGGGAGATCGAGGTCGTCGACACCGGGGAAGAGACCAACACCGGCGGTCGCGTCCTCAGGGTCAAAGACCTCGTCGGCGACACCTTCTTCGCCACGTACTCGGACGGTCTGGGGGACCTCGACCTGAATGCCCTTCTCGCGTTCCACCAACGTCACGAGGGATCGGCGACACTGACCACGGTTCCGCTGCCCTCGCAGTACGGGACCATCGAAGTAGCCACGGGCGGCAAGGTCGAGCAGTTCCGGGAGAAGCCGACCCTCCGCGAGCACCTGATCAACGGCGGGTTCTTCGTGTTCGACCGGCGCGCGTTCGACCTCTGGCAGGGCGACGACCTCGAGCGAGAGGTGCTTCCGGCGCTCGGCGAGGCGGGGCAGCTCTACGCGTATCGCCACGACGGCTTCTGGAAATCGATGGACACCTATAAGGATGCGGTGGAGCTGACCGCTCTCGCGACCGAAGGGAGGGTTCCGTGGGCTCGCTCGAAGGCGCCCGCGTCCTCGTAACGGGGGCGGATGGGTTCATCGGGTCGCACCTCACGCGCCGGCTGGTATCGGACGGCGCCGAGGTGCACGCACTGACCAGCGACGTGTCCTCGGTGTTCCCGCGCCGCCTACTCGATCTGCGGGGGCGGATGGAGATCCACGAGGGGAACCTCATGGATCGGAGCGCGATGGATGCAGTTGCGCGCTCGGCCAAGCCGTCTTACATCTTCCACTTGGCGGCGTACACCCACGTCGGGAAGTCTTGGCAGCGGGTTGACGAGTGCATCCAAGCCAACATCCAGGGAACGATGAACCTGCTCCAGGCGCTGGCCGATCAGGGCTACGAGCGCTTCGTGAACACGGGTACCAGCGAGATCTACGGCGACATCGAAGTGCCGTTCCGGGAAGACGCTGTGGTGAATCCGATCTCGCCGTACTCGGTTTCGAAGTATGCGGCGGAACGTTTCTGCCGGCTGTTCCAGCGGGCGTACGGCTGGCCGATCGTGATGTTGCGCCCGTTCAACGCCTACGGTCCGGCGCAGAGCCCGGACCGGGTGATCCCGGAGATCATCGTCCGCGCGCTCCGCAAGGAAGAGCTGAAGATGACGCAGGCCCGGCAGACCCGCGAGTTCAACTACGTCGAGGACCTCGCCGACGGGTTCGTCAAAGCGGCGACGACACCGGACGTGAACGGGGAGCTGTTCAACATCGGGGGCGGCGAGGAGATCTCGATGCGGGATGTCGCGACGCAGATCCTCGAGGTCATGGGCAACCCCATAGAGCCGCAGTTTGGCGCCCTGCCGGAGCGGCCGACCGAGATCATGAGGATGTACTGCGACTCATCCAAGGCCCGGCAGCGCCTCGGCTGGGAGCCGAGCCACTCGCTGCGCGACGGCTTGGAGAAGACGATCGAGTGGTACCGTCGCGAGCTGGAGACCCCCGGCTCGCCGTTCGTTCCTTAGAGCCCCGCTCTAACCTTCTTGCCCCGCTGACCAGGGCAAACAGCTGCCTGCCTTCGCGACCGACTTGGAACTTCTCTCCTGATTAGTGACGAAGGAAGGATGTCGGAGCTTTTGGTCGTATTTGGTAATCCAGCCACCACGCCGGGTGGATTCGTTGTCGGTTCGCAGGAAAGGGAGGGTGAGGCCTGTGCGGAAGCTGGGCATCGTGGCCCTAGTGGCCTGCATCGCGTTGGTCATCGGTTTGCCGGGGCCGGCGGGGGCGAGTGTCACAGGGTCTACCGTTTTCAACTGCAACGTCAAGCTGCCGGTCTGGCCGACGGCGAACGGTCCGGCGGTTAACTGCGTGGGCAAGACCACGGGCTACCTGCAGGGGCAGACCACGGCTCCCGCCACCGCCTACCGGGTGGCTGCATTGAACTCGGGCTTCGTCGGGGCCGCGGCCAAATACAGCGAGACGTGTACCTTCAACGAGCCGCTGAACGGCAAGGCGAACGGGAAGTTCTCCGCGTCGAATCTGAGGTCGATCACGCCAAACGGTAAAGCCAGCTCTTCCGGAACGAATTTCGTCTGGACCCGGATCGGGTCGACGGCGTTGATCAACCTGACGGGAGGCACGGTCTTCCTGCCGGGCGGCAAGCAGGCGAAGGGTTCGCGGGGAACAGCTGCGGCGGCTTTCGCGCCGACCAAGCCGATCCCACCGGGCACGTGCACGGCACCCAAGCCGCTGAACGCGACGATCGTCGGCGTAGCGGTGTTCCAGAGCTAACAACAAAAGGTACGAATCGGTACGGAAGGCGCAGGGCTTGCCCTGCG
>JBBDRM010000024.1 GCA_040905475.1 Actinomycetota bacterium | reverse complement strand
GCGTGAGACGCCCTGTGTCAACCCCTGATCATCGTCACGTGCGGTCGATCGGGCCCGGGCGGCTCCGGTTCGGCGCGATTCGGGCGGTCGACCCCGTGGGGGACGCGCTGAGAGGCGCTCTGAGCACCTGTGGCGATCCACCGCGAGTGATTGATTGCACCGGATCCACCTTCGAGCCGGGAGAGATTGCCGTGGCGGGCGGGATCGTAGGCGACCCGCGATCTCCAACAGCGCCACAGCACCCTGATCCAGGCTCGTCCCAAAGTCCGGATCGCACGTGGATGGTCCTGGCCTCGATCGCGGGCTCTGAGATAGACGTCCTTGGCCCACGGATGCCAGTGCCGGGTCGAGTCGGCCAAGGTGACGACCGCACTTCGCAGTCGCTTGTCACAAGCGCGGCGAAAGCTCGCGACTCGCAGCTTCCCCGACTCGACCGCGACCGGGCTCATCCCGGCGTCGGCAGCGAGTGCCGCCTCGGTCGGATAGCGCTCCCGGCGATCGCCGATCTCGGCGATCAGGCTTGCCGGGCAGATCACGGTTTTCGGGTCGCGGAAAAGCGCCGCAAAGATTGGCGCGTCGGCGTGGGTGGCGAGTGCAGCGCGGATCTCACCGGTGAGTTCACGGATCTGGGTGACGATCGGCTCGAGCGCGGCAACGAGCCCGACCACAATCGCTCGCCGTGCCTGGCTCTCGCGCTCAGCGGCCGTGCCGCTGGGCGCCGATCGCATCCGCTCGACCAGAACCCGCGCCGAGGTGCGGCCGCTATAGCCGGTCCGGTCGAGGAATCCCTGCATTCGCTTGACTCCCAACCCGCACGCCTCGGCGGGACTCGGGTAGCGACGAATGAAGGCCAGCGAGATCGGGCTATCGACGTCGGCGAAGACGAGCGCTCCGGGCCAGAAGGCCAGCAGCCGCGCACGCAGCTGGTTGGCAAGCTCGACGCGAACGCCGACCAGATCCTCGCGCGCTCGGGTGAGGGCCCGCAGGGCCTTGGTCTCGTCGGAGTCGGGCACGATCGCTCGGAACCGATGCGAGTCGGTGCGGGCCAGCTCGGCCAGCGCGAAGGCATCGAAGCGATCCGACTTGCCGCCGGCGACCGCGAAACGCGCTCTCGCCGCCTTGAGTTGGTTGGGGTGTATCGCAAGCACCACCAAGCCGGCTTCGAGCAGTCGCTCGACCAGCACCCCCTCAGGTCGCTCAATCGCGATCCGTTCGACGCCGAGCTCGATCAGGTGAGCACACAGATCGGCGATCCCAGTCTCGTCATGGACCACGCCAAAACGCTCCACTACTTCTCCCTCGCTGATACAGACCTCGTGGACTTCACTGGCCCAGTCGATTCCTGCTGTTCGTGTCATGCTTCCTCCTCGGTCGATGATCGTCGGCTGATTGCCGGCCGCGAGGAACCGGTGCGCATGCTCATTGGCAGGCGTTCTTGGACGCCACGCCCTGTTGGCGCTTTCGGTGCCTCGCACCGCCGGGAGGCGCTGGTCTCACGCGGGCCGTCTACGCGGCTAGCGACGTTGGCGCTCTCCCGGCGGCGGTCGGCTGTCTGTGCCGTAGCCGATCAAAGATCGCCCTCGCTTCGCTCGGGCGATCTCCCAATATCCGGCAATCAGCGGAGGAAGGTTCTCCAATGAGCGGCGACCTGATCACCGAGGTGACGATCTTCGTGCTGGCCGTGTTCATCGGCTTCGAGGTGATCTCGAAGGTGCCGACGATGCTGCACACGCCGCTGATGTCGCAGACCAACGCGATCCACGGCATCGTCATGCTC
>JBBDRM010000023.1 GCA_040905475.1 Actinomycetota bacterium | reverse complement strand
GAGGGGATCATCGCCGACGCCGTGAAGAACTTCGGCTCGATCGACATCCTCGTGAACAACGCCGGCATCCTCCGCGACAAGTCCCTGCTCAAGATGGAGGAGGACGACTTCGACGCGGTCATCGCCGTTCACCTGAAGGGAACCTTCCTGTGCACGCGGCACGCGGCCCCGATCATGAAGGAGAAAGGCTTCGGGCGGATCGTGAACATCGTGTCGTCCGCGGGGCTGCGCGGGAACTTCGGGCAGACGAACTACTCGGCGGCGAAGGCCGGGATCGCCGGGATGACGCTCACCTGGGCGATCGAACTCGGCAAGTACGGGATCACGGTCAACGCGATGGCGCCCTCGGCGGTCACGCGGATGACCACGGGGCTGCTCCCCGGCACCGAGAACAAGGTGCCGCCGGAGATGGACCCGGCGAACAACGCGCCGCTGATCGCGTTCTTGGCCTCCGAAAAGGCGGCCCACATCAACGGCCAGGTGTTCGGGCGCCGCGGGTACACGTACACGATCTTCCAGCAGTACAAGATCTGGGCGGGCATGTACGCCGAAGGCGGCTGGACCGCCGAGAAGGTCGCCAAGAACTTCGACTCCGTGCTGGCCAACTACATGACGAAGCCGGGCATGGACATCACGATCAAGAAGCCCGAGAAGGAAGAGAAGAAGTGACCATCGAGGTCGCCTACGCCGAGTCGATCGACATCGGAGCGCCGCCGGCCAGCGTCTTCGCCCACCGGCTCGACTTCATGAACCTGCCCGACTACATGAACCAAGCGTCCGGCATCCGTCGCACGGACGGCGGGACCGACCCGGGCCCGGGTGCCGACTACGCGTTCGATCTGACGATCCCCGGTATGGGGGCGATGGAGGCCTACATCAAGGTGCTCGAGGTCGACGCCCCGCACCGGATCGTGTTCGACACCGGCTCTTCCGGGATGGGCGGCCGCGAGGTCTCGACCTTCACCGAGCTGCCCGACGGCGGCACCCACGTCGAGTTCGCTTTCTCGATGTCCCTGCCCGACGAGGCGGCCGAAGGCGTGAGCTTCGTCGAGGACTCCGGACGTTCGTCGTTCCGCGGCGAGCTCGAAGGGTTGAAGAAGTTCTTCGAGGGCGGCTGATGCGCCTCCGGGAAAAAGTCGCGATCATCACCGGAGCCGGTCAGGGCATCGGCCGCGCGTACGCGCTGCGGTTCGCCGACGAGGGCGCGAAGGTCGCCGTCGCCGACCTGAACGACGCCAACGCGGACGCCGTCGCGAAGGAGATCGAGGCGGCCGGAGGCCGGGCGATGGCCGTTCACGTGGACGTTGCCGACGAGGCCTCGACGCAGGAGATGGCGAAGACGGTCGTCGACGCATGGGACCGGATCGACATCCTGGTGAACAACGCCGGGATCTTCTTCGACCTCGAGCAGCAGAACAACACGCTGGACTATCTCAAGAAAGTGCTCGATGTGAACATGATCGGACCGTGGCTCTGCGCCCGGGCGGTCTTCCCGACGATGCGCGCCCAAGGCAAGGGAAAGATCATCAATCAGTCGTCCGGCGCCGCCTGGATGTACGCGATGGCCGGGTACGCGATGAACAAGGACTCGACCGAGCTGCCGAGCTACCACTATTCCCTGTCGAAGGCGGGCGTGAACGCCTACACGCACTTCATGGCAGCCGCGCTGGGACAGTTCGGGATCAACGTCAACGCGATCGCGCCCGGCGTCACGATGACCGACGCCACCCGCAAGCACGTCCCCGACGCGATGATGGGCGCGATCAAGATGATGAGCGCGCTTCG
>JBBDRM010000022.1 GCA_040905475.1 Actinomycetota bacterium | reverse complement strand
AGCATCTATCGCGTCACGGAAGTGATCGGCACGAGCACGAAGTCGTGGGAGGAGGCCTCGAAGAACGCCGTCGAGACCGCCGCCAAGACGCTACGTGATCTTCGCGTCGGCGAGGTCGTGAAGCTCGACCTCACCATCGAGAAGGGCAAAGTCACCGCGTATCGCGCGCGCATCAACATCTCGTTCAAGTACGACGCTTAACCGTTACACAAGGATCTCGCGATGAGAGCCGGCTCGTCCGGCCATGCGATCACGCGCGCCAACGGATGGCCGACAAGTGCTGCATGCCCGACAAGCCCTTGGGCTCCACGCCGTCCGGCCCTAGTTGTGAGTGACCGCGCGGCAGGAAGGACAGATCCAGCTCGCCATGTGAAGCTTCTTGTCCGACATGTAGAGCGCCATGCGGCAGGACTTGCAGACGAGCGTCACCATCCGGTCGGGCTTGGTCGACCCGGCGATGATCACGGGCACGCTCGAAGCGGTATCCGTCATGAGGGTTCCTCTCGTGTTCTCTCGGCGCCGATGGTTGGGTCGGCCTTCGCGAGCATCGCACGGATCGCCTTCGTCGCCGCTCCGACGCCGTCCCGATACGAGATCGGATTCGCGAAGAGGAACGAGCGAGCCATGAGGTCCTCTTCGACTTCATCAAGCATCTCGACCGTGGATCCCACGCATGCCTCCCGTTCGAAAGTTGGTGGTTCTGACCTCTTGGGTCGAGTACCCCACGAACGAGTGGGCGGAATGTTCCCGCAGCGAGGAAAGAGGAGAAGTACACATGAATTGTATGGCCACGGAGGGTGGAAAGCAATGCATTTCCGAATCATGAAACGATCAACGGTGCTCCATAAGTGATAGGATCGCATCACTAGGATTCCATTTGTGGTTCGCTCGAGCGACCGTGGCTTAGCCACCCGCCCTCGCCCCCGACGGATCGAGGAGCGATGAGGAGGTCGCGAATGAGCGACAGGAATTCCCTGACAGTCCTCGAGCAGACGATCCGCCGTCCCGCTGCGGGCGTCGGCTCAGTTTCGAGTCTCCCAGAGGCGAAGAACGGGTCGGCCGTCAGCGATCCGGTCCGGATGTACCTGAATGAGATCGCGAGGACTCCGCTATTGACCGGGGCGCAAGAGGTCGATCTTGCGATGCGGATGGATGGTGGAGCGAAGGCAACCGAACTTCTCGCGTCGATCGATTCCGCGGGCCGGGTCGATGCGAAACGGTTCCGCGAGGTCGTCCTCGCGGTCGTTGCGATCAGGGACCGGCAGCTCGATCTGTCGAACGGCTTGCGGTTGATCGATATCGGCGGAGCCATCGTGACCAAGACCTACCGAGCGAAGAACCGAGCGCAGACGACCACGTTCCTTCGCCGTGTAGAGCGCGACGCTCGCAACGCGCAGATGCAACTGATCGAGGCGAACCTGCGTCTCGTCGTGTCGATCGCCAAGCATTACCTCGGCCGGGGGATGCACTTCCTCGACCTGGTTCAGGAAGGCAACCTCGGACTCATCCGAGCAACCGAGAAGTTCGATCATTCGAAGGGCTTCAAGTTCTCGACCTACGCGACCTGGTGGATCCGTCAGGGCGTCACCAGAGGGATCGCCGACCAGGGGCGGACCATCCGGATGCCCGTCCACATCGCGGAGCTGTCCGATGCCGTCTGGCGGACCCAGGGCCGGCTCGTTCAGGACCTCGGACGGGAACCGCTCTCCAAGGAGATCGGCCTCGAGATGGGGATCCCAGCCGAACGGGTTCGCGAGATACGCAAGCTGCGTTCGGTGCCGATCTCTCTCGCGGCGCCGATCGATCACCGTGACGGGTCCCGATTCGAAGAGCTGATCGAAGACCACGACGCCGTTGTGCCGGCCAACGCTGCGGTTGCCGTCCTCCTCAAGAAGGACGTCGAAACAGCACTCGGGGTGTTGACCACGCGAGAGAGCAGGATCATCCAGCTCCGCTTCGGCCTGACCGGTCAGCAACCCCGCACCCTGGAAGAGATCGGGAGAGAGCTCGATCTGACGCGCGAGCGGATCCGGCAGATCGAGTCCAAGGCGCTCTCGAAGCTCCGTCACCCGTCGAGCATGGTGAGGCTCAAAGACTTCCTGGAGTGAGGGCGCCTGTGCGCGCAGCCCCACCCTCGCCTACCCTGCAGAGATGGCATCGACACGCGACGAAGCGCCGCCGAACTTAGGTCTGTTCCTCTCAGATCTCCCTCGAGCCGTCGGGGACTTCGGCATGTTCGTGGCGGCGGGTCCCTTGCTCCGCCGAGCGCCCCGCGGCGACGGACACCCCGTCCTGGTGCTGCCCGGATTGATGGCGGCCGACACATCGACGCGCCCACTGCGCCGCTACCTGCGATCACTCGGCTACCACGTTCACGGGTGGCGACTGGGTCGCAACATCGGACCGACGCTCGAGGCGGTCGAGGGGATGGGCGCGCGGCTCGATGATCTGCGCGAACGCCACGAACGCAAGATCAGTATCGTCGGGTGGAGTCTCGGCGGGATCTACGCACGAGAGATCGCGCACCGCCGGCCCGACGATGTGCGACAGGTGATCACCCTCGGGAGCCCGATCCGGATGCAGCACCAAAGCCAAAGCAGGGCGACCCGCACGTATCAGCGCTTCTCGCGACGGCACGTGGAGGGTCTCGGCCGGCGAGTTAACGACGGTCCTCATCGAACGGTTTCCGTCCCGGCGACCTCGATCTACTCGAAGCTCGACGGCATCGTCTCGTGGCGCGCCTGTCTCGACGACGTGGGTCCGCTGAGCGAGAACGTCGCCGTCCTCGGGAGCCACGTCGGGCTCGGCCACAACCCCGCAGCGCTGTGGGTGATCGCCGACCGGCTGGCGCAACCCGAGGGATCGTGGCGCCCGTTCACGCCGCCACGCGGGGCTCGACGATTGTTCCCTCGCCCGGCGGGGTAGCGCGTTCGCTACGCAGCCGGCAGCGTCATCGTGACGTGGCTTGGGAACAGGAGCGCCGGGATGTTGCTCGGCTGCCGGTATGGAGCGTCGTTCGCCGTAACTTCGAGCTTGATCGTGTGGCCCGGCGCGAATCGGTAGCCGGTCGGCGCGATCTGGAAGCGTGCGACGAGATCGGTTCCCGGACCGTCGAGACTGCGATACGTGCCTCGGGTGACGAGCGCCTGGATCCCGTCGGGCGTGACATCCCACATCCTGATGTTGAGCTCGGTGTCGGGAGCGGTCGTCGCGTAGGTGATCTCGACCACGGGACCGCCAAGCAACGTGACCGCGTCGGCGACCGCGAACTCGAACGCCACGTTGTTCTGATCCGGAAGCGCGGGCTTCATGATCCTGCAGCCCTTGTACGCCTGTGGCCCGGGGAGCGTTGCGGTCGTTACCGGGTCGGTCGCGAAGCCGGCCTCGCTGGGGATCGCGCTGGCGCTAACCCCCGTCGCGTCCGCCTCGAAGGTGATGAGGTCGGTGTCGAGCGAGCCCCAATCGGGTGCGGTCACGAGCTCCATCGGAGCGTCGGGGTTCAGACAGCGCGTCACGGCCGCCGTCACGTCGAAGGCCGGCTCCGGGCCGGCATCCACGAGATAGTGGTCGAGGAAAGCGTTCATCAGCTCGTGCGCCGCGTCCCACTCGTCCACGCGCTCGGCCGCGTAGTCGTGTCCGAGATCGCCGAAGAAAAGCTTGATCGGATACGCCGGGTCGAACGCCCGGAGCCGGTTCGCCGTCTGCAGCGACTCGAACGCCGTGAAAAGAGGGTCGGTGAAACCCTGCACCCAGAAGATCGGAACCTTCGTCGACGGCTCGATACCGATCGCGCTCTTGAAGGTTCGGAACTGATGGATGCCGTTCGCGACGAGCGGGTCCTCGTACCGGAACGGATTGCCCGCCAACGAGCGCAAGGTCTGCGTCGTGATGTCCGAAGACGCGTCGATCAACGGCGGCGCGAAGAAGCCGTTGCCGAGCGGCTGCCCCGCCGCGTAGAGGGCGACGAGGTAGCTCTCGATCGGGATCCCGACGGGATCCGCGTGATGTCCGTCCGGTGAAAGCGTCCCGTCTGAGCCGCGTCCGTTGGGGAGGAGCACCTGGATCACGTCGCTCCACGTGTACAGCGGCAGCGCGACCCGCCATCGGAGCGACGTCCCGTCGCGCGTCGTCCAGGCCGCCGTTTCGCCGTCGGACTTTTCGGCGCACGGGTCCGGGGCGAGCTCGGGCGGAGAGGGCGAGCCGCCGCACACGATCCGGTCGCCGAGGATACCGTTCATCGCGGCCGTTCCTCCGCCGTAGGAACCGCCCGTAACCGCGAGCCGTTCGGGGTCCGCGACCCCGCTCTCCACGAGACCCGCCGTCAGCCAGGCGGTGTCCCGAACCTCCCAGCGTTGGTCGCTCATGTGGATCCAGTAGTCGTAGCCGAGACATTGCGGCGCCGGAACGACCCGGTCGATCGCGCCGGGGGTTCGCGGACCGCACGAGTCGTGCCAGCCCCGAGCCGTGTAGTTCAGGACGGCGTAGCCGCGCGACGCGAACCAGATGTTGTTCCAGTGATGATTGGACCCGCGCCGGAACTCGCTCGAGACCGTGTCCGAGCGTCCGGTCTCTTCCCAGATCGTCTTGTCGTCGGTCCACCCGTGGGCCATCGTGACGAGCGGGATCGGGCCCTGCGCGGCGCAGGGGATCGTCACATCGACCGACATCGGCAACCCGTCGAAGCTCGGCGCGAATCCCCGGTACATGACGTAGTGCACGGGTGGCTCGTCCTTGCTGAGGTGCTCGGTGGCGGTGAGCTGGGCGCCGGGCAGCGCCCCGAAGGGGTTGTAGGGCGTGCATGGGGCATCCGCGCGCGCGGGGCCCAAGGTCGCGGCGAGCAGGGTTAGAAAGATCAGCGATCGTGTCCGGAGTGGCGGCATGGATGCCAATGGGATTCGCGCGAGGAGGGCCCGGTCCCTTCTAGGATTAGGTTAAGGGTCGCTTCCGGAGGCCAGATGGCTGAGTACAACCCGTTCGAGCCGGGATTCATCGAGGATCCGTACTCGCGGTACGCGGTGATGCGCCGGGAGGATCCGATCCACAATAGCCCGCTCGATTTCTGGGTCCTGTTCGGATATGAGGACGTCCTCCGGCTTCTCCGTGATCCCAGCCTCAGCGTCGAAGATCGCAACGCCCGCGCGACCGCGATGGACGAGATGATCCTCGAGATCCTCGGCGAACGCTCCGAACGCGGAGGCAAGTCGATGCTCAGCCGCGATCCGCCCGATCACACCCGGCTGCGGAAGCTCGTCACGAAGGCCTTCACGCCGCGGGTCATCCAGGATCTGCGGCCGCGCATCCAGTCGCTCGTCGATGAGAACCTCGACGCGGCCGGCGAGCGAGGCGAGATCGACGTGATCTCCGACCTCGCGTTCCCCCTCCCGTTCGTCGTGATCTCCGAGATGCTCGGCGTCCCGGCGTCGGACGGCGCCCGGCTGCGCGAGTGGTCGGGCCTGATCGTCCGCTCACTCGAGCCGCTCGTCGACCCGGACACCATCCGCGCGATCGCCGACGCGAGTGACCACATGTTCGAGCATGTGAGCAACCTGATCGCGTGGAAGCGCAAGGAGCCCGCCGATGATCTCCTCTCCGCGCTCATCGCCGCCGAGGAGCACGGGGACGTGCTCTCCGACGAGGAGCTCGTGGAGCAGGTTCTGCTTCTGTACATCGCAGGACACGAGACGACGGTGAATCTGATCGGCAACGGCGTGCTCGCGCTCCTGCGAAACCGGGATCAGCTCGTGCGCCTCCAGAGCGACGAAACCCTGGTGCCGGGCGCCGTCGAGGAGTTCCTCCGTTTCGACAGTCCGGTTCAGATGTCGAGGCGTATCACGCTGGCCGAGATCGAGATCGGTGGGAAGACCATCGAGAAGGGCTCGTTCTGCGCACTGATCCTTGCGTCGGCGAATCACGACGAGGCGCATTTCGGCGAGAGCGCGGAACGGCTCGACGTGACGCGTGAGAGTGCGCATCAGCACCTTTCGTTCGGAGGTGGCGTGCATTACTGCCTCGGTGCGGCGCTCGCGCGATTGGAGGGCGAAGTCGCCATCGGGTCCCTGATCCGGCGTTTCCCTGCGATCGACTTCTCCGCCGACCCGACGTGGAACGGCCGCCTCAACCTTCGCGGTCTCGACCGGCTTGCGGTCACCCTGGGTTCGTAAGGGTCGGGGTGCGTCGCTGAAGCTCGGCAAGAAGCTCTCCGTCACGACGCGGAAGGACTGGCGGGCGTGGCTCGCCAAGAATCACGCCCGAGAGAAGGAGATCTGGCTCGTCTCCTACCGCATGAGATGGTTCAGTAGCCGAGAAGTACAGCAGTCCGGTTCGACCTCACGCGGCGGGTACGAGCGCGGGCGGGGTCGTCTTGGGATCGCGCCCAGCGATCAATGCCATCAACTCCACCGCTTCGGCCGGAACCGGCTTCGAGTAGAGGAACCCCTGGGCCATCTGACATCCCAAGCGCGCGAGCTCACGGCGCTGTCCTGCCGTCTCGACGCCTTCAGCGACCACCGTTAGCCGCAGGGACTTGCCGAGTTTGATGATGGCTTGGGTGATCGCCGCTTCGTCCGGGCTCCCGTCCACATCCGCGACGAAGGAGCGGTCGATCTTCAGCGCATCGAGGGCGAAGAAGCGCAGATAGCTGAGCGACGAGTACCCCGTCCCGAAGTCGTCGAGCCAGATCGAGACGCCGAGCGCCTTGAGCGAGCGAAGCGTCGCTGCGGCGCGGTCCTTGTCGCGCATCAGGGTGTGCTCCGAGATCTCTACGCGGAGGTCTCGAGCCTCGAGACCCTCCCTCATAAGGACTTCCGCGACTCTCGAGACGAGAGCAGGGTCTTCGAAATGACCGGCCGACACGTTGACCGACACATACTTCGCCTCGAACCATGGATCGTTGCGCTTCCAGACGGCGAGTTGGCGACAGGCCTCGTTCAGGACCCATTTGTCAAGCTCGATGATGATCCCGCTTCTCTCCGCGGCCGGGATGAAGCTGATCGGCTGGAGGAGCCCGCGCGTCGGATGGTTCCAGCGCACCAGTGCCTCGAATCCAAGCGTCTCGCCGGTGATGAGCGACATCAGCGGCTGGTAATGCAGCACGAGCCGGCCCTCTGCGATCGCCGTACGCAACTCGGGCTCGATGCCGCCGGTGATGCGAGGTTCAACCGTCAGCTTCGGGTCGAACGCCCGGTACGAGCCCCGCTCTGAGAACTTGGCGCGATACATCGCAGCATCGGCCCCGCGCAGTAGCTCATCGAGTCCCTCTTCACCTCGCCACGTCGCCACTCCGACGCTGGCGCGCATCGACACGTCGCCGGCCTTCAGATGGAGCGGCGTTTCGAGGAGGCGGGCGATCTCGCGGGCAACGGCGGCGGCACCCTCCGGCCCGGATCCTTCCAGCATGATGCCGAACTCGTCGCCGCCGAGGCGCGCGGCGGTGTCCTCGGCGCGGATGCTGGTCCTGAGGCGGTCGGAAACCGCGACCAGCACCTGATCGCCCGTCTCGTGACCGAGCGAGTCGTTGACCGCCTTGAAGTCGTCGAGATCGACGTAGAGGACCGAGAGCGGTGTCCCTCTGCGGAGACTTCGGGCCATCGCGTGCTCCATGCGTTCCATGAACAAAGCTCTGTTGGGAAGTCCGGTGAGCGGATCGTGGAACGCCTGATACTGCAACTCCTCCCGGCTCCGCTTCAGCTTGACGGCCATCGCGTTCAAGGCGCCGCCCACTCGGGCGAGCTCATCGTCGGCGGTCACCGTAACCCGATGAGAGAGGTCGTTACCACCGAGGCGGGTGGCAGCCTCCTCCAGTGACTTGAGCGGAGTGGTGATCGAGCGGCGCACCCTCCGCGCCACGAACGCAGCCACGAACGAGCCGAGGAGCAGGGTCGCGAGAGCGGTAACCAGCTGGACGTCCTCTCGACGCTTGAGAGCCGATATCTCGGCCACGATCTCACGGGAATGGACGGAGTAGAGCCCGATTACCGAAGCGGCCGCCTTGTCGACGGCGTCATGGAAGAGATCCAGGGCAACGTCGTTCCGGCCAAACCCTAGTACAGCCGCTTCCTGAGCGGCGGCAAAAGCGCCGGCCCAAAGATCCCTGATCGAAAGCGCCTCCGTGAGCTCTTCCGGGGCGTGAGTTGAATCATGGGCGATGATCTCTTCGATGGCCACGTCGATGTTCTGGCCGTGTGCGAGGAACGCCTCGCGCATGCCGGGCTTGTTGAGCTCGATGTAATCTTCGCCGAGATCGTCGGCGCTGGCCAGCATTCCTAGGAGCAAGTCGATGCTCATGGCCTCAGTCTCGGTTTCGTCGCGCACTTCTTCCAGGGCGGCCACCGATGAGCGGAAGGCGAGGATGCCCCCGCCGGCCATCGCCACGACGGGGAGCATCATGATCGCCATCGCGAACCTGATGCGACGGCTCAATGACGCGTTCCGCTTGGGTCGCTCGGCCGGATCTATGTGAGGCGCTTCGGGCCGATCGATAGCCGCCCCATCGAGCGCGAGCGCCACCACACGGGTTCCTTCGTTTTTGAGGGCCATGTAGATAGTCTCGGCAGGAGGCGTGGATCAAAGTACCCAACACCCCCGAATTTCTCAAAGACTGCAGGCGAACGCCTGGCACGGAGACGATTCCTGTAGTTCATTGCAGGCCGTGAGGTCCCGGATGCCTAGTCATTGCAATGCTTCTGGGATCTCCATCGTCTGCGAGCGCAGCCATTCGCCGAGTGCTTTGCCCTGCGGGTCGAACCGCGCTGACGACGAGACGCCCTCTCCCAAGATGCCGTCGATGACGAAGTTCACGGCGCGCAGATGCGGAAGGACGTAGCGCGTCATTGCAAGATCGGCGGTCTCGGGGAGCAGTTTGCGCAACTCCTCCACCGTGAGCGCGTTCGCCAGCCATCGCCATCCGTCCACGGATCGCGCCCACACCCCGATGTTGGCCGTGCCGCCCTTGTCTCCGCTGCGCGCGCCGGCGACGAGCCCGAGCGGCGCATCGCGGGTGGCTCCCGCCGGCAGAGGTTCCGGGAGTGCGGCCGGCGCTGGATCCTGCAAGGGTTGCGTTGCCGGTGACGGCTCGATCGTGACGCGCTCGCCGTCGGGAAGCACGACCGTATGGTCGATCAGCGCAGGATCGACGAACGCGGCGGTGTACACGCCGTACGGGCTGGCGTCCATCGGCGGCGCCGTGACGTGGAAGCCCGGATAGCTCGCCAGCGCGAGCTCGATCGCGGCTCGGCTGAAAACCCGCCCGACGACCGTGCTGTCGGGATCCTTCGCCGTGACCCGCAGGAACGCGCTCGCTTCTTCCTCGGTAGCCGCTGAAGCTCGGTCGGTGCGCGCGAGCGACCAGACGATCTCGGCGGGCTCCTTCTCGAGGGCCGCCTCGACCTGCTCGCGGATGAGCGCGGCTTTCTCTTCGATGTCGAGCCCGCAGAGGACGAACACGACCGAGTTCCGAAAGCCACCGAGATGGTTGAGGCACACTTTCATGGTCGGCGGCGGCGGCTCGCCGCGCACGCCCGTCACACGCACGCGATCGGCGCCGTCCTGCGCGAGCTCTATCGTGTCGAAGCGCGAGGTGACGTCCGGCCCGGCGTACCGTGGGCCGCCGATCTCATACAAGAGCTGGGCGGTGACCGTCTCGACCGGCACCGCGCCGCCGGCGCCGGGATGCTTCGTGATCACACTCGAGCCGTCCGCATGGATCTCGGCGAGCGGGAAGCCGGGGTGCCGGGCGTCGATCTCCTTGAAGAACGCGTAGTTGCCGCCGGTCGCCTGCGCGCCGCACTCGAGGATATGGCCGGCGACCGTCGCGCCCGCCAGCCGGTCCCAGTCGTCGCGCGCCCAGCGGAAATGCGCCGCCGCGGGGCCGACCACCACCGAGGCGTCGGTGACGCGGCCGGTGACGACGACGTCCGCGCCGCGGCGGATCGCCTCAGCGATCCCCCAACCCCCGAGGTACGCGTTGGCCGTCAGCGGCGCCCCGAGATCCAGCTCGGCGGCGCGTTCGCGGAGGTTGTCGCCCTCGACGTAGGCGATCTTTGGGTGGAGCCCGAGCCGCTCGCCGAGCTCGTGCATGGCCTCGGCGAGGCCCTTCGGGTTGAGCCCGCCGGCGTTGCTGACGATGCGAACCCCCTTGTCCATCGCGAGGCCCAGCGACTCCTCCATCTGGGAGAGGAACGTGCGCGCGTAGCCGGCGTTGGGGTCCTTCATGAGCGTGCGCCCGAGGATGAGCATCGTGAGCTCGGCGAGGTAGTCGCCGGTCAGCACGTCGAGCGGCCCGCCCTCGAGCATCTCGCGCACAGCCGCGAACCGGTCGCCGTAGAAGCCGGACGCGTTGCCGATGCGGATGGGCTCGTCGTTCGCCACGCCCGAACTATGGAAGGTGTTCGATCGAGCGCGCAACCGCGTGAGGTGGGGGGTGCCGTTGAGGCCCGAGGCTACGTCCCTCCGTTTTGACGGGACGACGCTCGACTAGATACAGTCACGACGGTATGTTTCGTCCGAGCGCAAGTCAGATCGTCGGGTGCGTCGGTGCCTAAGGAAAAGGCCCGTCGGACGCAGGAGGAACGCAGCGCTGCGACGCGAGCGCGACTCCTCGACGCGACCATCGACTGCCTCGTCGAGCGTGGCTACGCGGGCACGACCACGACCGAGATCGTGAAACGCGCGGGGCTCTCCCGCGGCGCGCAGGTCCACCACTTCCACACCAAGGCGGAGCTGGTCGCGGAGGCGATCGTCCACCTGTCTCGCAAGCGCCGCGAGGAGCTCAGGCACGAGCTCGAGAACGCGCAGCCGAACGGCGACCGGTTCTCGCTCGCCGTGGATCTCCTGGCGAAGTCGTTCAGCGGGCCGCTCTTCGCGGCGGCGATGGAACTGGTGGTCGCCGCCCGCACGGACGAGGCGTTGCGGCCTGCGGTGCGCGCGGTCGAGCGCGACGCCGACGAGGGCATCC
>JBBDRM010000021.1 GCA_040905475.1 Actinomycetota bacterium | reverse complement strand
CTCGACGGCCGCGACGACCAGCTGATCGTGACGCGCCATGGCAACGTGCATCCGATCGGGCTGCGTCTCCCACAAGCGCGTCGACCCTTCGATGTCGGTGAGAACGAGGGTAAGGATGGTCCTCCGGATCGCTTCAGGAGCGCGTTCGCTCTCTTCGCCGGGCGCCATGGCGAGAACGTATGCGACCGCCGGACCCGGTTCAAGGCGGCGGAGCCCGTGCTGCAGGGGAGCCCCACGCTCGCTCTCACGCGTCCTCGCGTTCTATCCTCCTGACACGCACGAACCCCAAGGAGGCAGCCGATGCGCGCGGTCCTGTTCGAAGACGTCGGCAAGCTCGCGATGGGCGACTACCCCGAACCAGTACTAGTGGACCCGGGCGACGCGATCATCAAAGTGACGACCGCGGCGATCTGTGGCTCGGACCTGCATCTCGTCCACGGCCGGGTCCCCGGCATGCGGCCGGGCAGCGTGATGGGACACGAGTTCGTCGGCGAGGTCGTCGACGCCGGCTCCGAAGTGACCAAGTTCAAGGTCGGGGACCGGGTCGTCGGATCGTTCCTGGTCGTCTGCGGCACCTGCTGGTTCTGTAAGCGCGGCGAGTTCAACAACTGCGACCAGATGTGGATCCTCGGGTACGGCATGTTCGTCGGCGACCTCGACGGCTCACAGGCCGAGTACGTGCGGATCCCGGTGGCCGACTGGAACCTGCACGCCGTCGATCCCGCACTGTCGGACGAGCAGGCGGTCTTCGCCGGCGACATCCTGACCACGGGCGCCTACATCTCGGCTCGTGCCGAGATCCAGGAAGGCGACGTCGTCGCCATCACCGGCGCTGGGCCGGTCGGGCTCTTCACGCTCATGAGCGTCCTCACGTACAAGCCCTCGGTCGTCTACATGGTGGACATGGCCGAGGACCGGCTCAAGCTCGCCGAGCAGATCGGCGCGACCCCCGTCGACGCGTCCAAGGTCAACCCGGTCGTGGAGATCCAGTCACGAACGGCAGACCGCGGCGCGGACGTGGTCATCGAGTGCGTCGGGAACCCCGCAGCGTTGACGACCGCGCTGAACGCCGCGCGGGCCGGCGGCACCGTGGCGGTGATCGGCGTGTACACCGAGATGTCCTATGACCTCCCGCTCGGCGAGGTGTGGCGCCGCGGATTGCGGATCGAGATGGGCGGCTCCTGCAACGTCCAGGGACACTGGAGCCGCGTTCTCGAGCACGTGAAGGCCGGCGCGATCGATCCGACGGTGATCATCTCGCACACGCTGCCGCTCGACGACGCGCTCCACGGTTACGACATGTTCGAGAAGCGCGAGGCGATGAAGGTGATCCTCAAGCCGTAGCCGACTCAGGTGCGCCGGTCGCATCGGGCTGATCTTCACGTTCGCTTGAAGTGTGACCCGAAACGTACGCATCTGGTGCGTTTTTGGGACGCGTTTCGCGGGAACGAGCAGGAACGGTCACCGACTGACCAGACGCCCTGCTCCGCTACCGGAAAGCGGAGGCGCTCCGTTGTAAGTGAGCCTCGAGCTCCTCGAGGAACCGGTCGATCGACTGGATGTGCGATGCGTGATCGCCGGGTAGCTCGACGACACGCGCTCCCGCGATCCGCGCTCCGAGTTCGTCGACGACCCGCTTCTCCCAATCGCCGGTGCTCGTGCCTTTGACGAGCAAGACGGGGCAGGAGATCGCCGCGAGCTCCTCGACCGACCGGCCCGAGCGGTCGAGCTCCTTCGACTGCCACGACAGCGCCATCCGGTGCTCCATCCACCGCTCCCAGTTCGGACTCTCCTTCGCTTCGTCGGCGCTCGACGCGAACCCGGCCAGCGCGAGGAAGCGGGCAAGATCGTCGGCGGTGACCTCGCGGCCGGCGAGGTCGTGGATGAATCCGTTGATCTCGTCCAGCTCCGCGCCAGATCCGCCGAGCTGCTCGAGGATCCAGTACGCGGCCGGCTCGATCAACGTGAGTGAGCGCACCCGCTCCGGGTAGGCGAGCG
Organism: Actinomycetota bacterium; assembly: GCA_040905475.1. NCBI lineage: Bacteria > Bacillati > Actinomycetota > Actinomycetota bacterium. The sequence continues at coordinate 8,965 of JBBDRM010000021.1, read as the reverse complement.
TGAATTCGATGAGGGCGCGTCCGCCGCCGGACCAGCCTGCGAAGTCCACCCGGTCGATCCCGAGCGCGTCGAGGGTCAGGCGGAGCGACTCGCGCTCGGTCTCCGCGGTGTAGTCGGGGTCGCCCGGGTCCCCCTTCGAGCCGAGTTCATTGTGGATCGGCTGCACGCGGATCACGCGCCGGCCCGCAGAGAGGCGTTCGGCGTGCGGGATCCACGAGACCCAGCCGGTCAGCCCGCCTGGGACGAGCACGAGCGGTTCGCCCTCGCCACGAACCTCATACCGCAGAACGTGCGGTTCCATCCGTCTCACCCTCCTGTTTGTCGATGAACGCGGTCACGGCTTCCGCGAACTCCCGCGGGTGCGTCGTATGCGGGATGTGACCGGCGCCCGCGAACGAGAGCAGCTCTGCCTGAGGGAGCGCTTCGACGATGATCCGGACGATCGGCGCGAACATGGGGGGACTCTGATCGCCGAGCGTAAGCAGCGCCGGGCCACCGAAACGCCCGAGCCGCGCGAGGTCGATCGTGCCGTTCCCGGGATCGCTTTCCTCGTCGAGGAACGTGGGCGCGTTCTCGATCATCCTGCTCCGCATGGACTCCGGCAGGTGAGCCCACGAACCGGGCCCGATCGCGACCGTGTCGACGAACAGCTCGGCCGCGCCCGCGTGATCGCCGCCGCGGATCCTCTCGAGGACGGGCGCGATGTCCCCCTCGGCCTCGGACATCATGGTCGAGTACTCAGGACGCTCCTTGAGTACGGGCAGGAATGGGGGCTCGTGAGCGACGAGTCCCCGGACCAGGTCGGGCCGTTCGGCCGCGAGGAGTATCGCGACCTCGGCACCGAAAGAGTTCCCCATCACGAACGCCGGCGCAAGCCCGAGCCGTTCGATGAGCGCAGCCGCGTCCTCGACATCCTCGTGCTGTGTGCCTTGCCCGGCCGGCCGCTCGCTCGCGCTGTGACCCCGGCGATCGTAGGTGAGTACCCGGTAGCGCTCGGAGAGCTCCGGAGCCACCTGGCTCCAAGTCTCGTGGGATGACCACGAACCGTGGATCGCCACGAGCGGGACGTCCCCCGCTCCAGTCATCTCGTAGGCCAGCCGAACCCCGTTGACCCGCTCGGACTCCATGGCTCCTCCTTCCATGCATGCGTACCGTAGACGGCGGAGGTGGGTGGGCCAATACATCGTTCGATGTATCTGGGTCGAGGCGTCCCATCAGCGGAGGAGGTCGTGCTCGACGGCGAAGAGGGCGGCTCCGGCGCGGGTGGAGGAGCCGATCTTGCCGTAGATGTGGGTAACGTGGGTGTGAACCGTTCCTGGGGCGATCGTCAGCTCCTTGGCGATCTCCTTCTTCGATCGGCCGCGCGCCAGCAAGCGCAGGATCTCGACCTCGCGGTCGGTGAGCCCCGCCGGCCAGCTGGGTGGATGGTTCCGGAGAGCTTGGCCGGCAGCGGCGCAGACGGCGGCCGCCGCATCGCGATCGAGGCGCCGCGCGGTGACCTCCCGGTCGATCTCCGCGAGGGCCTGGTCGGCGGACATCGCCGGCCGATGCGGTCTCTGCTCCGTCAGCGCGTGGTAGACGTCCGCAGCCGCCAGGATGCGCGCGGCGTCCGACAAGGCCGACGCGGCCGCGCCTCGGTGGTACCCGCTGCCGTTCAGCCGTTCATGGTGCGCGCCGGCGAGCGAGGCGACGTTGGCCATCGTCGGCGATCGCGATAGAACCCGCTCCGTGTGGTACGCATGGAGCCGCACCTGTTCCCATTCGGCGTCGTTGAGCGAGCCCGGCTTCTCCCACACGGTGCTCGAGACCGCGACCCGTCCCAGATCGTGCAGCAGCGCGGCGCGGCGGAGGGTCGCCACTTCCTCGTCCGGGAGCCCCGACTTCCGTCCCGCTTCCTCGGCGAGAACGGCCACGCCGCGAGAATGCCCGAGGAGGCTCGGCGACTTCAGGTCGGCGAAATCGGCGAAGCCTTCCGCGATGTCGTCGAGGCCGGCCGGGCCGATCGACGCCGGCGGTCCCGGTTCAACGTTGAGCGCCTCGTCCCATACCGAGCCGCGTTCGATCCGATCGAAGAGGCCGTCGGCGCACCGCAGGAACGCGTCGACGCACGCCGGGTCGAACCACCCGCCCGATCGATGCCTGCTCATCTCCTTCGCGGCCTCGCGGCCGTGGACGCGGTGATGGATCTCGGCTTGATGTGCGACCGAGAGGATCCTCGAGCCGATCGCGATCTCGTCGCCGCTCAGCTTCCGCGGACCGCCTTTCCCATCCCATCGCTCGTACAGGTCGTTGAGGATCGAGATCATCCCCGGCCCCATGCCGAATCGGCGAGCGAAACGTACGCTCGCCTCGCAGTCGGCTCGCACGACGAGCTCACCGAAGGCCTTCCCCTGCGCGACGTTCTCGAGGACGCTCCGAACCCGCTTCACGGCGCCGAGCCCCCGTCCGGCGGCGAACACCGCGTGGATCGCTTCCCGCGGCTTGGTCTCGTCGGCGGGGGCGAACGCCTGCAGGGCCGCGAACTCGTCGCCGGAGATCCGTGCCAGCTCGTACGTGAACGCCGTGCATCCGACGAAGCGCAGGAGCGAGGCGTGGTAGAGATCTGCGCTCGCCGGCTCGTCCATCTGGAGCTCGGCGGCGATCCCAGCCGCCAGGAGCGTGTTCCGAAGGGTCTTCTCGGCCGGGAATCCGTTGCCGGCGTCCGTCGCGAGCGAGAGCGCGGCGAGCAGCTCGGACAGCCGGAACGAGGACCCGGTCACCGGACCCAGCGCGGCTTCGGTCCCTCCGGCGTGTCCTCCACCTCGATCCCCAGCGACAGGATCTTGTGCCGGATGCGATCCGCCGTCGAGTAGTCCTTCTTCGCGCGGGCTTTCTCGCGCTGCCCGATGAGCTCGTACGCGGCGCTCGGGATCGGCCGCGCACCGCCGGTCTCTCGCGAAAGATCAAGCCCCAGTACCTTGTCCCACCGGAGCAGCAACGCCGACTTGTCCTTGGGCGCGAGGGCGTCCGTGGACACGACTTCGGCGAGGAGCGCAACGAGCTGCGGTGTGTCGAGGTCGTCGTTGAGCGAGGTCAGGAATCGCTCCTCGTACTTCTCCACGAGATCGCCGATCGTCTCGCCCGGCTTGCGGGTCCATTCGGCGATGAGGCGCCGCCAGCGGTCGAGCGTCCGCTCCGCAGCCCCGAGCGCGTCGAGCGTGAAGTTCATCTGCGCGCGGTAGCGCGACTGGAGGAACAGCAGCCGCGCCGCGAGCGGATCGAAATGACCGCGCTCGGCGAGGTCGCGCAGGTCGTAGAAGTTCTCCGCGCTCTTCGCCATCTTCCGCCCCTCGGACAGCAGATGAGCACCGTGAACCCAATGACGAACGACCGAGTGGCCGACGGCTCCTTCGGACTGGGCGATCTCGTCCTCGTGGTGGGGAAACACGTTGTCCTCGCCTCCCGTGTGGAGGTCGAATTCTTCGCCGAGGAGCGCGATCGACATCGCCGAGCATTCGATGTGCCAGCCGGGGAACCCGTCGCCCCAGGGGGACGACCACTTCATCGCTCGGCGCGCGCCGGCAGGGCGCCAGAGCAGGAAGTCGGCGTGATGGCGCTTGTTGGGGTCGTCGATCACGCTGCGGTGCCCCGACTGGAGCTGATCGAGCGTGTTCCCGGAGAGCCGGCCGTACGCGGGGAAAGACTGCACGTCGAAGTAAACCCCGCCGCCCGCGACGTACGCGTGTCCGCGCTCGACGAGCTTGGCGATGATCTCGATCATCTCGGGGACGTACGAGGTCGCGCGGGGATAGTCGGCGGCTTCCTGGATGTTGATCGCGCGCACATCGTCGAAGAAAACCTTGGTGTAGTACTCGGCGATCTCCATCGGCGGTTTGCCCTCGAGGCCCGCGGAGACGAGCATCTTGTCCTCGCCGGTGTCGAACTCGTCGTCGGTCATGTGGCCGACGTCGGTGATGTTCTGGATCTGCCGCACCGGGATCCCTTGATACTCGAAGGCGCGACGGATCAGATCCGCCATCAGGAAGGTGCGCAGGTTCCCGATGTGCGCGAAGCGGTAGACGGTGGGGCCGCACGAGTACATGCGCAGCGTCCCGTCCGACCCCGGGGCGAGGTCGACGACCGCGCGGGCCATCGTGTCGTAAAGGCGGACCATCAGGCCATCTTAGAACGCTGCCACGCGCTGGGGTCTTTCCGTGCTCAGCGGCCGGTTCGCGGCGGACGCTCCGGAGGGGGCGCCACGACCTTCGCGGCCACCACTTCCCTGCGCGAGACGCGGCGAAGCTTTCCGGTGCGATCACGGATCTCGAACGAGTCGTCGTCGCAGATCTCGAGGATGCCGACGATGTCGTTGAACCCGCCGGTCGAGTCCCGCTGCCTCACAGTGACGCGACGACCAAGATCTCCGCAATCGACGAGCACCCGAACCACGTGTCGCATCGCCTACCCCCGACCCCCAGTGTCCACGAAGCCGACCACCATCGCGCAGAGGTCGTCCAGCTGCTCGGAGAAGAAGTGATCGGCGCCGTCGACGACGCGGACCTCGGCAGAGGGCAGCTGGGAGGCGAACGCTTTCAGATCCGCCGGACGGCAGAAAGGGTCCGCCGTCCCACAGACGAGCAGTGACCGAGCCTTCCAGTCGTCGAGATCGGCGGCCGGCGGAAGCGCGAACTTCGTCTCGAACGCGGCCCGAACCGGCGGCGCTATGCCGACGAAGGAGTCGACGGGCCCGTCTTTCGCCACGGCGTTCATCGCCACCAACGAGCCGAACGACCATCCGACGACCGCCGTAGGCTCGGAAACCTCCAGCCGCACGCGCTCCAAGGCGGCGAGCACGTCCGACACCTCACCGACTCCGCCGTCGTATGAGCCCTCGCTCCGGCCGACGCCTCGGAAGTTGAAGCGGAGCGCCACCCAGCCTGCTGCGATGAACGCGCGCTGCATCGCCGGGATCAGCTTGGAGCTCATGGAGCCTCCGAACTGAGGGTGGGGATGGCAAAGAACGGCGCCGCCCTTCGCCGGTATCCCGTCCGGGAGAGCCAGCCGGCCCTCGAGCCGAAGACCGTCGCCGCTTGTGAAAAAGATCGTCTCGGTCGGCAGGGTGCCTCCCTCGGTTCGTTCGGTGCAACGGTTTGACGGGGGCTGGGTAGAATGCTAATCAGGCTTGGCTCCAAACCCGACAAGGGGGTTAAGACGTGACGTATATCATCGTCGAGACGTGCATCGACGTGAAAGACAAGGCTTGCGTGGAGGAGTGTCCCGTCGACTGCATCTACGAGGGTCCGCGGATGCTGTACATCCACCCCGACGAGTGTGTCGACTGCGGGGCGTGCGAGCCGGTCTGCCCGGTCGAGGCCATCTTCTACGAGGACGACACGCCGGAGAACTGGAAAGAGTTCATCCCGATCAACAAGGATTGGTTCAACGACATCGGGTCTCCGGGTGGCGCGGCGAAGCTGGGGCCCGTCGATCACGACCATCCGAAAGTCGCCGCCTGGCCCACCGGGTAGCGAGCCGAGATCTAAGACCGGAGGCTGGGCGGGACGCCCGGCCTCTTCTTCTCTGGGGAAACAGTCCTGAGTAGCCCTTCCAACCTATGGCGACGTGGAAAAATCAGTAGTTCTGACGTTCCCAGCCGAGAGGTTCGTCCGTTAGCGTGGCAACAGCTCTCAAGGGGACGAGGCAGTGGCCAAAGAGATCTGCTCGAACTGCAACGTCAAGATGACCCGCCCGGTCGCGTTCTGTCCCGGTTGCTCCCGTCCGACCGAGCATGCAACTCCGAGCGAGCTGCTCGAATGGGATCTCGGCCAGTGGCGCCGGCACGTCGACCAAGCCGTGGCGTCTGGACAAGCGAAGCCTGCGTCGGTGCCGCTGCGCTCAGTCGTGGCCGTTGCCGAACCGGTTTCTCCTGTTCTTCCTCCGGCGCCGAGCGCGCTTCGGGTCGAGCGCTCACCCGAGCCTCCCGGGCAGCTCGACACGCCGAAGGTGAAGCGACCCAAGCGACATCTTCCAGAGCCCGAGGAGCGAGACCGTGTGATCGTCCTCGACGCCGACAGCGCGTTCGTGTACACCTCGTGCACATCGTGCGAGCGCGCCGATTGGATCATCCGCACCACGCGCAACGAGGACGACACCTACAATTATTGGTGCGTGCGTTGCAGCCGAAGCTTCAAGACCGACGCCCGCCTCCGCTCCGGATTGAAGCCGTTCTTGAGCTCGGGTCTGGTGATCGGGGCGCTTGCGACGCTGTCGATCGTGATGCGCTGAGCGTTACCCGCCCAGGAACTCCAAGATCGCGTCGTTCGTCGCCTGAGGGTTCTCCATCGGCGCCATGTGGCCGCCGCGAGGGATACCGGCGAACTTCGCGCCGGGGATCTTCTCGGCTGTGGCGCGCGCGCCGTCGATCGGCATGAGCTGATCATCTTCGCCGTGCACCCATAGAACCGGGACGGTGATGCCGGCCAGGTCCGGGCTCGAGTCGGGACGGTCGCGCATCGCAAGTGCGTCGGCGGCGATAACGGCCGGATCCTGTGCGAGGAACATCTCCTTCAGCCGTGCGACGTCTTCCTCTTTCGGGTTGGAGGCGAGCAGCTTCGCGCCCAGCCCCTCCCAGAGCGCCTCCATCCCTTGCTCGCGCACCATCGCGGCCGTTTTCTCTCGGCCGGCCTTCGCTTCATCCGAGTCGGCCTCCGCCTTCGTGTCGGCGAGGATCAGCGACCGCACGCGAGCCGGGTGTCTCCGCCAGAACGCGGATGCGACGTAACCGCCCATCGACAGGCCGCAGATGTCGGCCTGGTCGGCGCCGAGCTCGTCCATCGTCTTGGCGACGTCGTCGGCGAACAGGTCCATCGAGAACGTCGGCTCCTTGTCGTCGATCTTGGACAAGCCGTGCCCGCGAAGATCGACGGCAACGCAGCGGCGGTTCTTCGCCAGCCCGGACAACTGACCGATCCACATGCGCCGGTCGAGCGGGAAGCCGTGGACGAAGATGGTGACGGGACCGGAGCCGCGCTCTTCGTAGGCAAGCTCCATCGCTTCGCTCATGATTCCTCCCTGGTCGAGATCAGACTGGTTCAGGTCGTGGGATCGCAGCCGGCGCGAGATACTCGGCCGGCAAGTCACTCGGCCAGCGTTTCCGCTGCTTGGCCGACAGCTTCTCCATCAAGGTGATCGCGGCGGGATCCTCGGAGCCCGGCCGCACGGTCACCCAGCCGGCGTCCACGAGCTCCTTGAGCCACTCGGAGCCCCGCTCGGTGCGCACGATCGTCAGCGTCCAGCCGTCGGACTGGCCGAGGCCGCCGGTCGAGATGTCGGCGTGCTCGGCCGCGAAGTCCGGGCAGAGTTTGCAGCCTTCGCGGGTGAAGGCGTGCATCTCCTTGAGCGGGATGTCTACCTGCTCGCCGGTGCTCTTGCGCCACAGGATGAACTTCCCCTTCACGTTCACCTTCGCAACATCCTCGAGCGGGATCCCGAGCTCGTTCTGGATCTTGCCGACCATCGCGCCGTCGTAGGTGAACGACTTCGAGCACAGAAGCCCGATCGTGAGCCCGATCCGCCGCCGGTACTTCGCGACGTTGCGGGCCGACAGGGTCCCGTTGATGGACGCCTGGCACGACATGCCGACGAGCGCGAGGTTGCGCAGGCCGCGCTGTTCGGCCTCTTTCATCGCGAGCGGGTTGGCCGCGTACGTGTAGCGCGAGCCAGCCGTCGCGAGGACCTCTTCCCGCGTCGTGACGACGCACGGCTCGGCGTCCCAGATCCGTTCCTGCGACACCTTCGATACGAGCGCCCCGTCGATCTTCCCTTGCTCCAGGCCCCAGATCAGCAGCGCCGAGACGAGGCCTCCGTCCTGCCCGGCCTCGAAGATCTTCTCGTCGTTGGCGCGGACCAGAAGGACGTCGCGATAGATGCCGAACAGCTCCTCGGGCTGCCGGGCGCGGCCGAACAGGGCTTCGTCGCACTCGACCTCCCACACGCGGAACCGGGGACAAGCCTTCGTGCAGATATCGCACCCGCGCTGGCCGTGGATACAGTCGTCGAACGGAGTCGTCCCCTCGACGTTGAACGGGTGGTAGGACGCCAGCTCATACTCGAGGACGTCGCGCGGGCAGGCCATGATGCATGCGGCGCAGCCGGTACAAAGGTTCGTCTTCACGACCTCGTGGTAGAGCTCCTTCCACTGGCCGTACGCCCGGTCGCCGTCGGCTGGAGTCATCGCGGCGCCTATCCTACGGGGATGCGTACCGTGGCTCGAATCATCTCCCGGCTATGAGGTTCGGACTCCACACCGGACAACATCGAGTCGGCTTCGCCGAGCTTCGGGATCTTTGGCGAGATGCTGCGGCGTGGGGATTCGACGCCTGCTACCTGTTCGATCACATCGTGCCCTTGTATTCCGATGTCGAGGCGTTCCTGCCGGAGGAAGCGCTGCATCCTGAGGGTCCTTGTCTCGAAGGGATCACCGCGCTCGCCGCTCTGGCCCGCTCGGTCCCGGGGGTGGGTGTCGGGCTCATGGTCGCGGGGGTCGGCTACCGGTCGGCCGGCTACCTGGCACACACGGTCGCAACGATCGCGCAAGCCGCGCCGGGGCGGATCGAGGTGGGCATCGGTGCCGGCTGGTTCGAGCCCGACTACCGGATCATGGGGCTGCCGTTCCCGCCGCCGCGAGAGCGTCTCGACGCGCTCGATCGCGCGTTGGAGACGCTCAGTGGTTCGTTCGCGATGATGGATCCGGTCCCGCGTCTGTGGGTCGCCGGCATCGGCGAGCGCCGCACGATCCCGATGGCGGCGCGATACGCGGACTCCTGGAACGGCATGTACCTGACGCCGGGTGAGTACGAGCGCAAGGTGGAGGTCCTGACCGCTGCCGCGGTAGCCGCCGGACGCGACCCCGCCGTGATCGAGCGCTCGATCGCGCTGCGCGCCTTCAGCGCGCGCCGACGTTCCGACGCAGAAGGCGCGCTCGAGG
>JBBDRM010000020.1 GCA_040905475.1 Actinomycetota bacterium | reverse complement strand
GGCGTGTTCGGCGGGATCGTCGCCGCCTACCCCTATATGAAGAAGCACGCGCTCAACTTCTGGCACGTGATGGACGCCGCCGCTCCGGGCTTTCCGCTCGGGCTGATCCTCGGCCGGATCGGAGACATCGTCGTTGGCGACCACCTCGGGGGCCCGTCCGACCTGCCGTTCGCCTTCCGGTTCACCTCGTTCGACGTCGCACACCCGGACCCGAACCCGGCCTGCTTCGTGTCGGGCTGTCACCAGACCGCGTTCTACGACCTCTGGAACGCGCTGATCCTGCTTCCCGTGGTTCTCTGGGTCGGGCGCAAGCCGCGACCGGATGGATTCCTGATCATGTTCACGGCAACCTGGTACGGCAGTGTCCGGTTCTTCGTCGACTTCGCGCGCGATGCCGACCTCTATCTCGGGTTGCGTGGCACGCAGTGGGTGTCACTCGCGCTGTTCCTGGTGGGATCGGCGTATCTGCTCCGGCTCAACCGGCGCGGACCGAAGGCTCCGGCGCCGGAGATCGAGACGCCCGCCCCGCCGGCCGAGGCCTGAGCCAATCAGAACCCGGGGAAGGCGGTCCGTACCCTCTCGACCGTCGCCCGGTTCGGACCGATGATCAGGACGACGCGATCGCCGTCGCGGAGCACCGCCCCGGCGCCGTCGTCCGATTCCCAGCCGCGCCCCACCGCGCCCGCAAGACGCATGTCGCCGCCCTTGTTCCCGAAGCGATCGGGCAGCCATCGGCCCAAGATGTCGGTCGCCTCGCGCGCCTCGGACTCGGAGTCCCACGCGGTCGATGCGGCGACGACGACCCCGGTGGCCGATTCGGCTGCGGCGAAGCGGCCGCCGTCCCATCCCGCGCCGGCCCGCTCGGCGTCGCCTCGCGTCATGAACTGATCGACGATCAGCCGGACGTCGAACTCGCCGATGCCTCCACCTTCGAGGCTCTTCCACCCCTGCCCGAGCACCTTCGCCACGTCTGGGACCGTCACGGCGGTCGGCTGGTCGCGCGTGCCCGTGTACTTCGTCACGTGCAGCACTTGCTCGGTCGATGTCGGCGGGTCCTTGTACGCGGCGTCCACGGCCGCGATCCCGCCGTTATCGAGCAGCGCCCGGACGAACACGACGCCCTGCTCGTAGGGGAACAGAAGCGAGCGACGGATCACGTCGGGGGCCTTGTCGAGCGCGTCGCTCGGCGCCTGCGTGCTCTCCGCGAAGAACTCCTGCAATTCACTCGGAGTTAGGTACTCCTGCGCGTAATTCCCCATGAGCACGGTCGCGTCGCCCTCGACCAGGGTGAGGTACGCGAGCGCCTCGTCGTCCTTGCGCTCTTCCGAAAGCTTGTCGAAACGCGTGAGGTCGAAATGCTGGTCGGTGAGTGCATGCGTGTACTCGTGTGCGAGGAGCACACGGTCGAGCGGGGTGGGATCGTTGGCATCGCCGCCGACGACGAGCTTCTTGGACTTGGTGTCGTAGAAGCCGGCGATCTGCTCGGTCTGGACCTCGAGGAGGATCTTGTAGAGATCCTCCTGCGGCTCCACGAGGCCGAAGGCCGTGAGCACCTTGTCGAACTCGTCGATCTCCGCGCGCGGGTTGTCGGTCGAGAACTGCTTCTCGACGCGCTCCCGCAGCTGGGCGGCGCTCAAGATCTGCGCCTCGACCTTCTTCACGAACGCGAGCTCACGGAGCTGCGCGACCGCCGACGCGATGCGCTCGAGCACGGTTCCTCCGGACTCCGGTGCGCGGCGCTCGAGCGCGTCCACCTCGGCCTGGAGCTCGGCAACCCGGTCCCGGAGACGAGCCTGCTGATCGGACTCGTCCTTGACCCGGAGCGCGGTGATGGCATTGATCGCGAGCGAGACGGCGAGTGCGACGGCCAGGGCGCCGACGATGGCCGGCTTCGGCGGGCCGGAGGGGCCTCCGGGCGGTCGCCGGCCCGGCGGGTCGGGTTCCGGGCGAGGCGCGCCCCAGGGCGTCTGAGGCGGCGGAACGGGCGGCGGAGGCGGTGGCCCCGCGCCCGGCGGGAAGCTCACTGCGAGCCGGCGAGGATCCGGACGACTTCGTCGTCTTCCAGCCGGCGGAACGTGCGGCGCGGCCGGGCCCTATCGAGCACGGCCACCTCGAGCTTCTGCGGGTCGAGCTCGCGGTTCGGGTCGCTGGCGGACAGGGCCTTCGCTCCGACCGTCAGCGATTCCTCGAAGTTCATGCCGCTGCGATACTCGGTGCCCATGGTGGTGGCCAGCGCTTCGGCGTGTCCGCCCATCGCGACGAAGCCTTGCTCGTCGGTGACGCTGCCGTCGTAGAGCACGTGGAAGAGCTCGTCGGATTCCTGGCTCTCGCCGAGCTGCGCCACGAGGAGCTCGACCTCGTACGGCTTCATCTCTTGGGTGAAGATCGTGCCGAGCGCTTGCGCGTACGCGTTGGCGATCGCCTTCGCGGTTACGTCCTCGCGTCCATAGACGTAGCCGCGCATGTCGGCGAGCCGTACGCCGGCGATGCGGAGGTTCTCGAACTCGTTGTACTTGCCGACCGCGCAGAACGCCACCCGGTCGTACAGCTCGGAGACCTTGTGCAGCGTGCTCGACGGATTCTCTGCAACGAACATGACCCCATCGGTGCCCTCGATCGCGAGGATCGACTTGCCGCGTGCGATGCCCTTGCGCGCGTAATCCGCGCGGTCCTTCATGAGCTGCTCGGGCGAGACGTAGTAGGGCATCGGGCTCATGCCGGCGACTCCCCCGTGGCGGCGATCTTGCCGATCACGTCGGCCACGACCGGGCGCAACGCGTCGTCGGTGACCTCCTCGTAGCCGCTGTTCGTGACGGTCGCGACGACCGGGAAGATCCCGCGCGCGAGGTCTGGGCCCCCGGTGGCGACGTCCTCCTCGCTCGCGACGGTGAGAGCCTCGACCGCGGCTCGGATCGCTTGGTCGCGGCTCAAGCCGCGGAACCAGCTCGTGCGCAGCGCGCTCCGAGCGTCCTTCCCGCCGGAGCCGGTCGCGTGGTAGTTGGAGTCCTCGTAACGGCCGCCGACCGCGTCGTACCGGAAGATGCGGCCTGCGGTGCGCTTGCGGTCGAACCCGGCGAACAGCGGGACGACGATGAGGCCCTGCATCGCCATCGGGAAGTTGGCCTTGATCATCTGCGCGAGCTTGTTGGCCTTGCCCTCGAGGCTCAGCACCTCGCCCTCGACCTTCTCGTAGTGCTCGAGCTCGGTCTGGAAGAGGCGCACCATGTCGATGGCCGGGCCGGCCGCGCCTGCGATCGCGACGGCGGAGAAGTTGTCGGCCGGGAAGACCTTGACGATGTAGCGGTCGGCGATCTGGTAGCCCTCGGTCGCGCGCCGGTCGCCGGCCATGACCACGCCGTCGGCGAAGGTCAGCGCGAGGATGGTGGTGCCTTGGGGGACGGTGAGCGGCTCCTTGCCGGTGGGGTCTTTCGGTGGCAGGGCCTGGGGCTGGGCGCCGTTGAGGAGGTCGGCGAACGAGGGGTTCGAGTTCGGGGCGAAGGCCGCCCTGGTCCAATCAGCTCCCCAGTCGCTCATGCGACGGAGAGTATGTACGGAGCGGCGTGTTCTTGCACGTCGTCCTCGAAACCGTCTCGCTCCACGTAGTCGATCGCTCGCCGAAGGGAGGTCGCGTTCTCTTGGAACTGCCCCAGACCGCCGTTGCATCCGAAGCACAAGATGCCGCGGACCTTGCCGGTGCGGTGGTTGTGGTCGACATGCTCCGCAGGCCGTGAGCGACAGATCGCACAGACACCGCCCTGCTGCCGGATCCGTTCATCGACCTCGGCGGCACCGATGCCGTAGCGACGCTTGAGGTGATAGTGGCGAGAGCCCCCGTAAAGGCGATCCTTCGACTCCCTTCCGCGCGCGTTGTGACACGGCTTGCAGTAAGGGTGCCTGCCGTCCTTGTAGTTCTTGTTGCGGGGAAAATCCTCGGATGACTTCAGCTTCTTGCAGTCTGGACAACGCTTTTTCGCGCTGAAGAGCGAGTCCTGCGGCATCCGCTACCCCTTCTTGCCGTTGTCCGAGTTGCGTTCATTGTCCGCCTTTTTGGACGTACGACCGAATAAACTCCTCGGCGTTCTCCTCCAAGACAGAGTCGATCTCGTCGAGGAGCTCGTCGATCTCTTCCTTGATCTCCTCGCCCTTCTTGGTGATCTGACCGGCGTCGCCCTCGGCGGCGTCGCCGTCGCCACCGTGCTTGTGAACCTTCTTCTTCTGTTCGCCGCCCTTGGCCGCCATCGGGCCTCCCTTCGCAACAGGCTCAATTGTACGCGCTGGCTATGACAGGAACCGAGAAAGAAATACCGCCTCTACCTGCGGTTTCGACCGTCGAAGGCTCAGCCTTGAAGCTTGTCGAGTAGCTCTCTCGCGTCGGTCACCGAGTCCAGCAGGTCCTTCACGTGGGCCTCGGTCCCGCGAAGCGGCTCGGGCATCGGGACCCGCTGCAGAGATTCGGCGCCGACGTCGAAGATCACCGAGTCCCACGACGCGGCGGCGATCTGCTTCGCGAACTGCGCGAGGCAGCGGCCGCGGAAGTACGCGCGGGTGTCGAGCGGCGGAACATCGATGGCGCGGTCGATCTCCTCGTCGGTCACCAGACGCTCCAGGCGGCCCTGCCGCTCGAGCACGTAAGCCAAGCCCTTGGACCGGCGGACGTCGTGGTACTGGAGATCGAGCATGTGCAGCTTCGGGTCGCTCCAGTCGAGGTCGTGCTTCTCGCGATAATCCGAGAGCAGCTTGTACTTCGCCACCCAGTCGAGCTGGGTGGCGAGGTTCATCGGCTCGGACTCGATCGTGGTGAGCACCGCTTCCCACCGCGCCATGACCTCGGCCGTCCATGGGTCGGGGTCGTGCGCCGCGAAGTACTTCTCGGCCATCTCGAAGTAGCCCCACTGGACGTCCACGGCCCGCACGGACCGGCCGTCCTTCAGCCGCACCGTGAGCTTGCACGACGGGTCGTGCGAGATCGCGCGCAGCGACTGCACGGGGTTCTCGAACGACAAGTCCTCGAGGATCTGGTCGTCCTCGATCATCCGCAGCGCGATCGCCGCGGTGCCGGTCTTGAGGAGGTTCGACACCTCGCTCATGTTCGCGTCGCCGATGATCACGTGCAGGCGGCGGTACTTCTCCGGGTCGGCGTGGGGCTCGTCGCGCGTGTTCACGATAGGCCGTTTGAGCGTCGTCTCCAGCCCCACCTCGGCCTCGAAGAAGTCCGCCCGCTGCGAGACCTGGTAGGGAACGTCTCCGCCGCGGGTGGAACCGCCGAGGAAGCCCGCGCCGGTGAAGATCTGGCGGGTCACGAAGAACGGCATGATGTCGTGCGCGATCTTCGTGAACGGAACGGCTCGATCGACGAGGTAGTTCTCGTGGGTGCCGTAGGACGTGCCCTTGCCGTCGGTGTTGTTCTTGTAGACGATCATCCGGCCGCCGCCGGACATGATCTCGGTGGCCCGCGCGATCGAAGACTCGAGGATCCGTTCCCCCGCCTTGTCGTACATCACGAGCTGGCGCGGGCTGGTGCATTCGGGCGTCGAGTACTCGGGATGCGCGTGATCGACGTAGTAGCGAGCGCCGTTGGTGAGGATCACGTTCGCGAGGCCGAGGTCCTCTTCGGTCGGGGCCGGGGCCTCGCGCACGGGCTCGAAGCCGCGCGCGTCGCGGAGCGGCGACTCCTCCTCGTAGTCCCATCGGACGCGGCGGAGCGTCTGCGCGGCATAAGAGTTGATCAGCAGCGACGAGGCGAGGACCGGGTTGAAATCGGCCGAGTTCGGGACGGTGATCCCGTATTCGGTCTCGATCCCCATCACCTTCGGGATGCTCAACCGTTCCCCCTGTCAGGCGAAAAACCGCCGGGGCCGGCCAGGCGGCCGGCTCGACCATGGTATCCCCGTACCGCGCTAGAGGTACTGACCGGTGTTGACGGTCTCGATCGACCGGCCGGCGGTCTCCTGCCCGAGCAAGGTACGGACGTAGACGATGCGCTCACCCTTCTTGCCGGAGATGCGCGCCCAGTCATCCGGGTTCGTGGTGTTGGGCAGGTCCTCGTTCTCCTTGAACTCGGCCCTGATCGCGAGGAAGAGATCCTCCTCCTTGATGCCCTTCTCCCCCACCTCGAGGTAGCGTTTGATCGCTTCCTTCTTGGCGCGGGCCACGACGTTCTCGATCATCGCGCCGGAGTTGAAGTCCTTGAAGAACAGGATCTCCTTGTCTCCGTTCGCGTACGTGACCTCGAGGAACCGGTTCTCGTCGCTCTCGTCGTACATGCGCTTCACGGTCGCGTCGATGATCGAGCCCACGGCCGCCTGCCGGTCGCCGCTGTGACGCTTGAGCGTCTCGTCGTGCAGCGGAAGCCCCGGAAGCAGATAGATCTTGAAGATCTCCGCGGCGGCGTTCACGTCCGGACGCTCGATCTTGATCTTGACGTCGAGCCGGCCCGGCCGGAGGATCGCCGGGTCGATCATGTCCTCGCGGTTCGACGCGCCGATCACGATAACGTTCGACAGGGTCTCCACGCCGTCGATCTCCGAGAGCAGCTGCGGAACGATCGTGTTCTCCACGTCGGAGGACACACCGGAGCCGCGGGTGCGGAAGATCGAGTCCATCTCGTCGAAGAAAACGATGACCGGGAAGCCTTCCTCCGACTTCTCCTTCGCGCGCTGGAAGATCAGGCGGATCTGGCGCTCGGTCTCGCCGACGTACTTGTTCAGTAGCTCGGGACCCTTGATGTTCAGGAAGTACGACCGGGCGTTCTCCTGGCCGCTCTTCTCGGCGATCTTCTTCGCCAGGGAGTTCGCCACCGCTTTGGCGATCAGCGTCTTGCCGCAGCCCGGCGGGCCGTACAACAGGACGCCCTTCGGCGCCTTCAGCTGGTGCTCGGCGAACAGGTCGGCGTGCAGGAACGGCAGCTCGACCGCGTCGCGGATCGACTCGATCTGGCCGCCCAGGCCCCCGATGTCGGCGTAGGTGATGTCGGGGACCTCTTCGAGCACGAGCTCTTCGACCTCGGGCTTCGGGAGGCGCTCGAACACGTAGCCGGACTTCGGATCCATGAGCAGGTTGTCACCGGCCCGCAGGTGTTGCGTCATCAGCGGGTCGGCGAGCGAAACGACACGTTCCTCGTCCGCGTGCCCGACCACGATCGCTCGGTTGGCGTCGAGGATCTCCTTGAGCTGGACGACCTCACCGGACACCTCGAATTGACGGGCAGCGATGATGTTCATGGCCTCGTTGAGCATCACTTCCTGGCCCTTGACGAGGCTCTTCGGATCGATCTCGGGGTGCGCGGCGACGCGAAGCTTTCGTCCGCCGGTCGTGATGTCGACGGTGCCGTCCTCGTTCGTCGCGAGGTAGGTGCCGAAGCCCGACGGCGGCGCCGTCAGCTTCTCGACCTCTTCCTTCAGCGCGACGATCTGCTCGCGCGCTTCACGGAGCGTCGAGGCGAGACGGTCGTTCTGGGACAGCGCTTGCGCGAGCTGCGTGCGCGTCTCGGCGAGCTTGTCCTCGAGGATCTTGACTTGACCCGGCGCGTCGCGGAGGCGACGGCGCAGCAACGACGTCTCCTCCTCGAGGAACTTCAGCTGTGTCTGAAGCTCGTTCACCTGACGCTCGAGGTGGCGCCCTTCCGACTCGTGAGCGGAACCCGGCACCCGACACCTCCTTGGTACATCCCTCGCTCGAAAGTCCCCGATCGACCTCGGGATTATCGCACCCGAGTTCCTACCGTGAATGGGTTATCGTCCGCGTTCGTCCTCCGTATTAGCCCTTCGAAAAAGTTCCTTGCCGGTAACATCACTTGTTAACACTTCCGGACACTTTTTGACGCTACTCCCGGCCACGGAGAGCGTCAACGACATGGAGTCAGCGATCCAAGCCGAAAAAACGGGCGATGGTGACGAATCCCGTGTGAGCCACCATCCGGTGGTCCGGACGCACCGAGGCGCCCTCGACGTGCCACGTCCGCACGAGGACCTCGCGGGTGACGATCTCACCCAGGCCTGCTTCCCGGAGTGCTTCGGTCGTCTGCGAAACCTGCGTGGTGGTCGGCACGTACGAGCAGAACATCGCCCCGGGACGCATCGCGGTGAGCGCCCTGGGCAGGACGCGCCACGGCTCGGGGAGGTCGAGCACCACGCGATCGATCTCGACGTCGAGATCCGCTTCGGTGACGTCGCCGAGCCGCAGATCGAGCTCGTCGGGGATCTTCCCGAGGAACGACTCGACGTTCGAGCGCGCCTTCGCGGCGAAGTCCTCGCGGAGCTCGTAGGAGATCACGCGACCTCGCTCCCCCACCGCGCGCACGAGCGCGAGCGTCATCGCGCCCGACCCGGTCCCGGCTTCGAGCACGGTCGCTCCCGGATGGATGTCGGCCTCGACGAGGATCATGCCGATGTCCTTCGGGTAGACGACCTGGGCGCCGCGCGGCATCTTCAAGATGAAGTCGGCGAGCGAAGGCCGGAACGCGATCAGCGGCGCGCCCGAAGACGCGGCGAGTCGTATCCCTTCGGGCGAGCCGAGGATCGCGTCGTGCTCGACGAAGCCCTGGTGGAAGTGGAAGCGCTCACCCGGCCGCAGCGTGATCATGTACCGACGGCCGCGACGGTCGACGAGCATGACGCGCTCGCCGGGCTCGAACGGCGTGCTCACGACGTGCCTTTCGTGCCCGCCTTGGCGCGCAGCTGCTTCTTCGCGCGGCAGTAGGCGCACACGTCGCCGGTGGTCGACTGCCCGCACTCGTTGCAGGCGCGCAGCTCGACCGTGTCCTCGCTCGCGAACAGGGGCGCAACCTTGTCGAGGTAGCCGAAGAAGAACTGCTGCTTCGTGCCGGGACTGCGCGCCTCCATCAGATTGAGCGCGTCCTTGTACCGAAGCGCCGTGTTCCCGGCCACGAGCGGGCATTCCTCGACGATGTAGTCGATGCCGCGGAGGATCGCGTACGCGGCGGTCTCGCGCTCGGACACCCGGTACAGGGGTTTCACCTTCTTGGAGAGCTTCGCGTTCGTCGACGGGAGGGCCGGCGATTGCCGGGCGATGTACTCGGTCTGCCAGTGGAGCGTGTTGCCGAGCAAGGTCGCGGCTTCGTCGTCCAGATTGTGTCCGGTCACGAGCACGTCGTAGCCCTCGCGCGTGGCCTGCAGGTTGCTCAGGTATCGCTTGGTCAAGCCGCACACGCTGCACGGCACGCGTCGCCCCTCGCGTGCGATCTGCTCGATGGTGAACCCCTCGTCGTCCTTGAGGTCCGTGACGATGAGCGTTGCGCCGCGCGCGGCCGCGTACTTCTCGCACATCTCACGGGACTCGTTCGCGTACTCCTCGCCGGTCCACAGCACGATGTGATACCCGGTGGCGTCGTATCCCATGTCGAGCAGCATGTCCCAGAGCGCCAGCGAGTCCTTTCCGCCGCTCACACAGACCAGGAGCCGGTCCTCCTTGGTGAACATCTCGTGATCGTCGATCGCCTTCGTCACCTGGTTGCGGACGTAGCGGAGGAAGCACTCGGCGCAGAAGGCGGCGTTCGCGCGCGCGACCTCGACCTTGGCCGGCGCTCGGCAGCGCTTGCACTTTGCGGCAGCGCCTGCCGGACCCCGCCCGGCGCCGCCCGAGATGACCGGACGGATCTCGACCTCGTCCGAGTCGGCGAGACGCTCCTCGCGCGTGAGCAGATCCGCCTCCCGGATGACGAGCACCGTCTCGGGATTGATCTGCAGCCGCTCGAGCAGGATGCGTACACTCGTCGGGCCGGGAACCTGGACTTCGCGGGTGGGGTTCCGGAGCTTGACCTTCATCGCATCCAACGATAGCGGCGCTATCTTTGCCCCGCACGGTTCGGCTCGTCGTGTTCCGACCCCGGCGGGCCCTTCCGTGGCTCCGCTCCCCCCTCCAGGCGGCCGGCGCTGCCGGCCACATTGAAGAGGAAGTAACCGATCAGGACGTACCACAAACCGGGCCACGCATCCGCGTTGCTCCCGCGTGAGACCCCGAGGACGAAGATCGCACCTCCCGCTCCGATGAGCGCGAACGCGAAGGCCTTGCCGAGCGTGGCCGCCCAGCGCGTCGCTTTGGCGCGGTCGTGGAGCCCTCGCCAAAGGCTTGCCCGGAGCACGCGGCCGCCGTCGAGCGGGAAAGCCGGCACGAGGTTGAAGACCGCGAGGAACAGATTCACCACCGCCAATACGCCCCAGACGCCGGGAAGGAAGCTCAGGCTCGCGTCCCGAACAGGATCGAACCCCGGATGCAGCATGAGCGACACGGCGGCAAGCACTCCGGCGATCAGCAGGCTCGTAAGTGGTCCGACGATGGCGATCCGGAATTCGTCGCCGGGCTTCTCGGCCTCCGCGCCGATCTGCGCGACGCCGCCGAAGACGAACAAGGTGATGCGACGGGCGTCGAGGCCGTGCGCGCGCGCCATGAACGCGTGTGACAGCTCGTGCGCGAGCACGAAGGCATAGAAGAGCAGCGCGATAGCGATCGAAAGGGGCAAGATCCACGCGCTGTCTCTCGGGACGATCTGGGGTGCGATCTTCGAGCGGGCCACCAGCACGAGCACAGCGAAGATGATCAGCCAGCTGGCATGAACGGCGACCTCGATCGGCCCGATCCGGAACAGGACACGGCTGCCGGAACCGGGAGGAGGCATGAGAGGACCATGCTACTCTCGCGGTGATGGGCGAGCAGCTGACGAAGACGATCCCGGCGCTGAAGGAATGGGCGTTCGTCTGCAAGCTGCTGCTCGAGGGACGACAGTCGATCATGCTCCGCAAGGGGGGCATCGACGAGAAAGGATTCTGGGTCGAGGCCGACGAGTTCTTCCTCTTCCCGACCTACTTCCACCAGATGGCCGAGAAGGTCCGTCCCGAGTTCGCGTCCGAGTGCACCGAGCTGCTCGCGACCCCGCCGCCCGAGGGCATGCTGCAGATGAGCGGCGTCGCCCGCGTCGTCGAGCACATCGAGGTGCGGCGGCCCGAAGGGATGGCGTCGCTCAAGGATCTGCATCCGTACGATGAGGAGCAGGTAGCGATGCGGCTCGAGTTCCGGCCCCGCAAGCCGCTCGTGATCCTCGCGGTCGAGGTCCGCCCGGCGTTGCAGGTCGTCGAGACGCCGATGCGCGAGGAGTTCGGCGGCTGCGTCTCTTGGGTGGACGTCGGCGTCGACCGGCCCGCGCTCGCAGCGCCCGCGCTTCCGATCGAGGCGGTACGGGCGACCGCCGACCGCGTCAAAGACGCGGTCGGCTAACCCTCAGCATCCCAGTTCATCGTCCGTGAGAGCGTCAGATATCGAAACGGTATCTCAGACTCTCATGGAGCC
>JBBDRM010000019.1 GCA_040905475.1 Actinomycetota bacterium | reverse complement strand
AGCATCACCTTGCCAAGGTGAGGGTCGCCAGTTCGAATCTGGTCGCCCGCTCCAGTCATCGGTGGGCCGGCACGTGCCGGCCCACCTGAAGTCTCAGGGCGTCGCCGGATCCAGGTCGGCCGTTGAAGCGGCGCTCGGCGGCGCGTCGGCGAAGCTGATGCGCTTCACGCAGAGCCGTAGCAACGGCGCCGTCATCAACGTCGTGACGACCGATACCATCACGAGCATCGTGTAGGCCTCCTCGGTGATGACGCCGATGCTCAGGCCGATGGCCGCGATGACAAGGCCGATGGCGCCTCGGGCGTTGAGCCCGATGCCGGTCGCGATCGCCTCCCACTTCGGCAGTCCGCCGGCGCGAGCTCCGAACGCTCCACCCACGAACTTCGCGATACATGCGATGGCTACCGCGACGATCGTCGCGACGAGCGTCGATCCCCGCATGGTCGTCAGATCGACGTTGATACCGGTGAACGCGAAGAAGAACGGCGTGAAGAACCCCGAACCGATCTGAGTAACGACGTTCTCCGAACGCTTCAGGCTGAGGCCCGTACGGCGAAGCTGGATCGCAACGATGAAAGCCCCCAAAGCGAGATGCACGCCGATCGCCTGTGTCGCAAGGGCGCCCAGCAACACGAAGCCGAGGACGACCGTCACTTCTGCGTGTGCGATCCGCAGGCTCCGGGACGAGCGGAGCGCCCACCGGAGGAGATCACGGCCGGCCGTGAAAGCGAAGACCACGAACGCCCCCGTGACCGTCAGGGTCCACGCGAGGTTTCCGAGCGCTAACCCCTCTCCTCGAGCGAGCCCGGCGACGACGCCGAGCACGAGCCAGCCGATCGTGTCGTCGGCGACCGCGGTGGACATGATCAGCACGCCCAGACGCGTTCTGATCAGGTTTAGATCCATGAGGATTCGAGCGATCACCGGGATCGCAGAGATCGACATGGCGACGCCGATGAAGAGCGCGAAAGTGGTGCGATCGGCCTCCGGCCCCACCAGGATGTCGGGCGCCAAGAGACCGAATCCCCAGCCGGCCGCGAACGGGACGAGGAAGGCTCCGAGCCACCCGAACATCACCGCTCTTCCGTGCGCGCGAAGGACGCCCAGCCGCGTCTCGAGCCCGGCCGACACCACGAGGAACAGCACGCCGATCCACCCGACGAGCTCGAGCAGGTCTCGCTGGCCGGGATCGGGAGGGAAAAGGGCGCGGAAGCCGCCGGGCCAAACCTGACCGAACAGCGACGGGCCGAGCATGATCCCGAACACGATCTCGCCGACGACTATGGGGATGCCGAGCCGGGCGGCGATCTCTCCGCCGACGCGGGCCGCGGCCACGAGGACCAGGATCTCGGCGAGCACGAGGAGTAGTTGGTGGTCGGTCACGGCTTCCTTTTCGGGCGTGGGAGAAGGTCTGCGTGGCTAGGTTTCGAGGGATTCTATCGACGGGCCGCTAGACGGGGCCGACGCTCGTCGGGGACGGTAGAATCCCCCCGCTCTGGCGGTGTGGCCGAGTGGTTAGGCAAGGGACTGCAAATCCCTCCACCCCGGTTCAATTCCGGGCGCCGCCTCCAGTAGTGACCAGGGCAAACGGTTAGCCCGATCGTGAAGAAGCCCCCGTGGGGGGGCTTCTTGCAAACAAGCTGCAAACATCAAGTTCGCTAGCACCGTCGGGATCCCGGTATCCGTTGGCCGCTCCAGGTTAGGCCTCCTGAGCGGGCGCCGGGGCTACCATCGGTACGGCATGTGGCGCAAACTCGTTGACTTCCTGACGGCCGAGTGGATGGTTAGGAACGCCAACGGCGGTCCGGTCGTCCTGGGTCGGGCGCTGTTCATCAGCATCTTGATCGCTGGGCCGACCATCGGAATACGGGAGATAAATCTGTTCGGTGATTCGGGTATCGGCGAACGGATCACCGACGCGCTCAAATTTCTTGGGGTCGTATTCGCCGCTTCGTACACGGCTCTGTACGCGCGGTTCTCTCAGCAGTGGACCTACCTTGCGAACCTCTACAACCAAATTAAGGCAACTGAAGTTCGAGCATCAACGAGCGGGCCCATGAATGAGGATGCGTCCAAGAGACTAGCGGAATGGAAGGCTGGTTTCATCGAGGACGCTGATGCGGTGCATCTCGTGAAGAAGCGGCTTTTTGCTTCAGTCATCGTTTCCTGGTCGAGACAGGAACAAGTTGAGGCTTCCTACTGCGAGCACGGGAACGACGGAGAACACGGTTGGGACCGCATCGTCTGCGCGGCGAAGGACACTGTCGCGAGACGATCGACAGTGAGGCGATGATCCGGATGGATCGTCAGCCGCCGAGTGCGTCCTCGATTGCCTTGGCCGCCGCGGCCGTCGTCCGAACGTGCTGGTAACGCTCCATCGTGAACGCCTCGCGGGAGTGCCCGAGCGCTGCCGAGGCGATGGCAGGGTGAACGTCGGCCTCCAGAAGCAAGGTCGCGAACCCGTGGCGCGCGTCATGTAGCCGGGTATTGGGGTAGCCCACCCGCTTCGCCAGTCTTCGGAACGAGCGCGTGAACACGTCCGGCTTGACCGGCTGGCCCTTGCCGTCGTCGCACACCAAGTCGCCTGCGGCCCACCCTTCGCCAATGGCGAGCCGCCGCTGAGCCTGGGCGACCTTCCAACGTCGGAGGTGTTCGACCGCAAATGGGGGGATCTCCAGCGTCCGGGCGGCTCGCTTGGTCTTCGGGTCGAGCATCGAGAATGTGCCCTCGACGCGATGGAGGCCGCGCGCGACCGAGATTGTCGCCTTATCGAGGTCCACAGCTGCCCAGGTGAGTCCGAGCGTTTCGCTGCGCCTCAAGCCCGCAGCGCAGGCGAGCAGAACCGGCGCCTCCCACCGAGTGCCCTCGGATGCCGCGATGATGGCCCGGACGCCCGCAGCATTGGGTACCTCCAAAGTCGGCCGCTCCGCCGTGGGGGGCTTGGCCGCCCGAGCGGGATTGTTCATGACGAGACCATCACCCAAGGCCGTCTCCATGATCGAGGAACAGAGGGCACGGCATTGGATGATCGAGCGGGGCTTGAGTCCCTTGCCGCGCATCTGCTCCATGAGGTCGCGAAGGTGCGCGGGCTTGATCCGCCGGAGCGGAATCTGGCCGAGTGCGGGGAGCAGGTGATGGCGGAGCAGGCTCCGGTAACGGACTCGGGTTGAGGCTCGGATGTCGCGCTGCTCAATCCACCTGAGCGCGTATTCGGAGAACAACACGTCCTCGGGGAACGGGTCCTCGCCCTTTTCGACTTCGCCTAACGCCTTACGGAGCGCCGCTTCGGCCTCGCGCTTCGTCGCATGGCCGCCGCTCCATCTCTGCCTGCGCAGCTTGACTGGCTCTGACAATTTGCCGCCGCACCGCGGGCAACGGTCGATCTTGTCATCACTCCAGACCACAACGCTGCGACCCCGCCCTCGACCGCCACCGGCACGGCATCCCGCCGCGCACATCCGTGCCGGTTGCATTCCTTGATCGACCACGATGGACCAGGACCGCCCGCGCCGAACGACGCTTCCTCTCATCGGCCCTTCCCCTTCCGCCGCCCTCGCGGCTTCGTCTCTTCCAGGTATCCCGCTGCCCGTGCCCCGTCGATCAACCTTTTCGCATGGCTCTGCCCGACGTGCTCCACCTCCATGACCGCCTTGATGAAGGGCTTCCCTTCCTCAACGGCGCGACGGACGACGGTAGCAACCCGGCGCAGCCGTTCTTGATCGACGCTGCGATACGCACGCCGGGTACGCTGCGCTGTCGGGCCGGTGGGATTCGTCATCGGGATGAACGCCTCGCGCCACTGGCGGACTTCGCTCTTCAGCGTCCCTCGTGTCTCCTCCTGGCCGATCTGCACGACCACGGCGGCCCCCTCGCGAAGAATCTCCGGCAGCGGTAGTCGCAGGGCCACGGAACTGATGCCCTTCGCTGCGTCCCGGGCTTCGACACTGATCCTGGCGACCCTGGGGACCGCATCCTTGCCGACCGTGACCCACAGTGTCGCGACGACTGGCCGTTTGGGGTCATCGAAGGTCAGCCCGAACGACGTTGGCAACCAGCGGCGATCGCCGAGCGAAACAGAATCAACCGACAGGTCGCCGAAGGCTCGGATGTGCCGGATGGGGAACGGGTCCTTCCGTCGCTGCTTGGCCATGACACAAGGGTACAACAGATGAACAGAATGGGCTAGCCCAATCCCCGAGGCTCAATTCTGCAATGAGCTATCCAAAGGGTACCGGGCACTATCAGGATGTGTTTGAGTGGCACGCACGATGACGAAGACGGAAGCACTCAAGGTCAGCCTGGCGCGCCGCCTGGCGCGAAGTGGCGAAGCGCAACGCATCCGCGCCGAGGCTGAACTATCTCTCAACCAGATCGCCGCCGTCGTGGGCGTGACGCACGTCACGGTTCGGCGCTGGGAGCTGGGTGACAAGCGTCCCTCGGGTAAGGCGGCGGTCCGATACGCCGATCTCCTGGCGGCTCTGCGGGGGCAACCGTGATTCCCGATCCGCGCGAGCAGCCGACGATGAGCGTCGAAGAGTTCGCGCGTTGCGCGGGTGTCAGTCGCGGCCTTGCGTACGAGGCTCTGCGCCGGGGCGAGGTCCCTGGTGCGTTCAAGCTCGGGTCTAGGCACATCATCCCGACCGCGGCTGTCCTAGCCGCGTTGGGCTTGAACAGCGACACCACGACAACGACAGATCAAAAAGATGAGTCCGGTACCTGACGCGGCGCCGGACTCAACGAAGCGGATGGAACAACCGTGGGTCATAGTAACGGGTTCGATTTTGATGCGCCATGCCGCGGATGGCTCTTGCCGCTCGTCAGCCTTCAGGACGGGCGGTCGTTCACGTGGAGGCGACCGTGCCGGCGCCGTGGACTATGCGCCGCGTGTCGCGAGATGCTCGGGCGCCGCGACTATCGGAACGCAGCGGGCAGGTTCCCGCATGATTTTGTCTACGTGCGGCGATTTGCCGGTAGCACCAATCGTCTCCGGCAGGCTCGCCACGCGGCAGGAGCAGAGGGCGTGACTGTGCGGACGCTCGACGGCAACGGTTGGTCGTTCACTGATTGCAGGATCGCACGGTCGCAGCCTTGGCGAAGCGATCTTGCGTTGCGGCTCCTCGATCTTGTGTTGCGAAAAGGCGCAGAGCGCGTGTCATGGTCGGATGGCTGGCGGCCTCCCGACGAAGAAAGGCGTTTCGACGTCGCCGATACAGGGATGGAGCGTGACCGAAAAGACGACTGGGAGCGCGCGTGGGAGCTGGCCGTAGACGAGGCGAAACAGCGATGGGGCGTCGAGATCGTCGAGAACGAACCGCTGCCGAAAGGGATTCCACGGAAGGCATGGCTGCGTCTGTGGGGCGATGCGATCCGTCAAGAGAAGAACGGCGGTAAGGATGAGCCCTGAGCAGGCATTTCTAACGGTTCATCCGGCGCGAACTAACGCTCCGTTGAGTACAGAAAGTACCTATCAACGAACCGTTAGTTCCCGCAGCGTGGAATGGGCCTGCGGCGCGGGATTGTCGCGCTGGTCGCGCCGCGCGGCCCGCTGCGCGGTCCACGCGCCCCTAGTCACCGCCGTAACGCTCCATGAACGCACGCGAGAGACGCTGCATCTTTTCGGGGCCGCCGATCTGCTCCACGATCGCGACCATTACCTGAGCCGAGAGCGCCGACGGAAGAAGCTCAAACAGGACTTTTGTGTACCCCTGTTCGCCCAGGGCGAGTTGCGACGAATGCATGGGCGCTTCGACCAGGGCCACGAGCAAGCTCTCCGAGTTCATTCCCGCCGCCTCCAACCAAGCAAGATTGATCTCGCCCATGCGGGACGGCTCATCTTTGTAGTACCAGAGCAAACGCTTCTGGTTCGTCGGCCCAAGGTGAATCAGCTCGCGAGGATCGCCATTGGGGTCACGCGCCACCGCTACCTGTATGACGTGTTCGTCCTCGCGCAGCAAGGGGCGAAACGGCGCCACGTAGCGTTCCTGGACGGCCTCTCCACGCTTCTTGAGGAGCCGATGAAGAAGGCCCATGCCGATACTCAAGCGGATGGCCTAACTGAGGTCAACGATCCCCGCGCTCGCCCACATTCGGCCTCCCCCCCTACTGGCCCAAACGATGCGCGCGAGGCTCCGGTGATCGGGTCTCTCAGGCCGTCAGACGGGTTCTCGCGCGGGCGCGTGGCTCGGATCCAACCGATCCACCGCACCGTTTCGCGGCTGTTTCGCGTGGTCGCTTTCGCGCCCTCTGACCTGCGGCGATGGATGGGTCGGGGGATATGCAATCCGCAGTTCGAGGGGGATGCCATCCGCGACTCGTCGCGGGGGCGAGCGGCGCACAGAGTATCCCCCTCCGACGTTTCCACACTCGAACCGAAACGGGGGGTAGTCGATGAATGATGAGGAACCCATGCGCGAAACCGCGGTAGAGATACCGGAATCGGATCGACCATGGCTTTTTCGCGCGGCCAATACGAAATCGGTGACGCACGGCGCGCGATCTGAACGCATCGTCCTCGCGCGTGCCAAACAGGAATACGAACGGCTCATCGGGGAGCATCCGCAGCTTGCAGATTTCGCCGATGAGACGATGGCTTACGCAGTCGCACTATCCGTCTGGAGCTTGTACGCGGAAGGCATCGACCGTCTTGGCGTCATGGATGAGAACGACGAACCACGAGCCAGCTTGTCGAAACAACTTCGTCTTTGGGCTTCCAAAACCGTTGAGCATCGGCAAAGACTAGGGCTCACGCCTACAAGTCAATCGCGACTATGGCTCGATGAAACGACACGGGAAGCGAGAAGATTAGAGCTGATCGAAGCGGCAGAAAAAAGGTACGCAGCATTGAATCGGAGGGATAACGATGGATGAGCTTGCCGGACTGACGGTACTACCAAGACTCAACAGATTGGTTGAAGCGGCTTTGACGATGCTTAGAAGCGATCCGATCACATGCGGGCACGTTGACGAAGCACAGGATGGACTATTTCTGTGCCTATTTCACGTTGAAGAAGTGAGCGTCAGTTGCAGAGGTTGCTACGAAGAACACATGGGTCACGCGCTCCATCGCAACGGGAACGAAGAGATCTGCGCCCTCTGTCCGCGCCTGCTATCGAACCCGGTGAAAGAGACGCTCTCCTGGAAGGCTGACGCGACGCCGCCGATCATCGTGCGCACTGAGAACTGCGCGGATTGCTTCGAGGCGACGACGGTTGACGCTCGAATCGGGCTATGCGAACTCCATCTCCTGCATCTCTCGAACGAGGAAGGGACATTTGCGAGGCGCTGGACGGGACTGCGGAACTGAACTACATTGGGCGCAGGCCGGTCGAGTCGCAGCGCCGCCGAAGGGCCATGCGAGCGAGTCGTCTCGGAGGAAGCGCCGCCCACTGTGGGTCATGCGGGCCTCCTAAGGTCGAACGGTAGCGCCGCGGCACATCGCCGCCATGCGGGCCAACCAAGAACCTTTGGAGGGTCCGTCATGGATTCACGTACAGCCAAACTTGCCGAATTGGTCGGTCGCTTCAAAGAGGTTGACGACGTTCAGCTCGGCGAGATCGGGGAACTCCTCACCCTCGAACTCTCTAGCGCCGCCGACGAGAGGGATCTCGACAAGGCCCGCGCCATCTCGGAACTGCACGGCAGGACCAAGACCGAAATCACGCGACGTAAGCGCGTCAAGGCCGAGACGGAACACGAACTCCGACAGCTCCTCACCCGAGCCGGGCTCGCCGATCCACCGGAACCAGAACCGGAACCCGAACCAGCGGGGGCGATCCTGGCAGCGGCCAAGCCGACCATCGCCGACCTTCAGCGCCATCGGTCCCGGCACCTTCGCTCGTCGCCGCGACCGCCAGCGGAAACCTCTCGCTGGACAACTCCAGCGGGTCGAGAACTCGGAACCGTCGCCGAGATTGCAGACGAACTCCGGTCCCGTTTGCTCTCGCTGGGCCGGGAGGGTCGTTTCAGCATCGCTCGCGCGAGCTGGGAGCTACCTCCGGAGCGGCGGCTGGGTCGAGACTTCACCGCCAATCGTTCTGCCCTCGACGCGGTAGTGTCGCCGCCCGCACTAGTCGCCTCGGGCGGGATCTGCGCCCCTCCCAATACGCGATATGACTTTCCATCTAGCTCGACGGGTTCACGGCCGTTGCGCGATGGGTTGCCGCGGTTCGATGCCGACCGGGGTGGAATCGTCTATCTGCCTACTCCGCGGCTGGTCGATGTTGGGTCAGCCGTTGGAATCACGACCGAAGCCCAGGACGCCTCGGGCGAGAACTATCCGAAGCCGTGCCTTCAGGTGACGTGCGATGAACCCACCGAACTCCACGTTCAAGCCGTCCATCGGTGTCTGCAATTCTCGAACTTCAACGCTCGAACCCATCCCGAAGCCGTCGAGCACTACATCGACCTGACCATCTCGGCCGTCGCGCGTGCCGCCGAGGATTCGCTTTGGACGAGGATGCTAACCGCGTCAACGGCCGTCACCGCGGGCGAGAATCTGAGTGCAACCCGGGACGTTTTAGCGGCGGTGGGACGTGCCGCCGCGCAACTCCGTTCTCGTCACCGGATGCCGCAAGACTTCACGATGCGATGGGCTGCTCCCGCGTGGCTCATCGACTTGATGCAGGCCGACATGGGAAGGCAGGCGCCGGGCGATTCCACCATGGGGATCTCGCGGGCGGACATCGAAGCATGGCTCACCGCGCGAAGCATCCGGCCGATCTGGTCGCTTGATGCCGGCGGGCAATCGTTCACCGATACGCAGGGTGTCGGTCCGCTCATCGGATGGCCTGACACGGTAGACACGCTCCTCTATCCCGAGGGCTCATTCATCCACGTTGACGGAGGAGAACTCGACCTCGGCATCATCCGGGACTCGACGATCAACCTGACGAACGATCTTCAAATCTTCGGCGAGATTTTCGAGACGGTCGCGTTCGTCGGTGTCGAGTCTTACGCTCTGACGCTCGATGTTTGCGCGTCGGGGTTGGCTGCCGGATTCGTGGATATGCCGGATGTGTGCCTCAGCGCATCATGACCCGGGAGTGGTCAGCTTGAGGGCCGCCCAAGGGACGCGGAAGATCGTCTCCCAGGGATTCAACCCTAGCTGTGTGGCCATGGTGGAGCAACAAAGGATCTCGCGCCATCGAACATAGGTGTCCACGACTGTGTCGGCTGCCGCGTGAAGCTCATCGAAGGTCATGTCGTCAACGAAGCGGTCGCGCTTACGATCATAGTGCGCGACGGATTTGTTAAACCATGTACGCACCTTTTCCGTGCGCGCCCGCATGTGTTCAAGGTCTGTGGCCGGAATTGTTGGGTCTAGAAAGTCGTACCCCACGCCGTTGATCTCATCGAAACGCTCACCCTCCGCCTGTTCACTTCCAGACGGCCGCAGTCTGATGAATCGCTCACGGGACAGAACACGAGGGAATCGAGATGCCAGGTCTAATAGACGTGCAAGCGAGTGCACGTTTTCCCTCAACTCATTCTGGCGGCGAACTGCGGCAGCGATTGCCTGGCCGTAGTTGTGGTTCAGCCATTCATGGAAGGTCGCGACCTGCTTGGCTTCCGGAGGTGCGCTTTTCAGTAC
Organism: Actinomycetota bacterium; assembly: GCA_040905475.1. NCBI lineage: Bacteria > Bacillati > Actinomycetota > Actinomycetota bacterium. The sequence goes on along the minus strand of JBBDRM010000019.1, from coordinate 46,974 downwards.
GTGCCTGTAACCGTTCCAAACTTGCCGAATGACCAAGATGCCGTTCACGACGTCTTTGTAGATCGGGCCATCTTCGAGCCAATCGCGCCACTCCATGAACCGCGCATCGAAGTCATCCGGAGACGACCGATCTGCAAACATCTGCGAAACATCCTATCCGTCAGCGGTCGTCACCGGGCGTCAGCGCGCGGCAGAACGCTCGTTCGGAGCCGCAGGTCAGCGGCGATGGACGACACCATCCGGAAGTGGGCGTCAGGCTCCGGACGGGACTGCAAATCCCTCCACCCCGGTTCAATTCCGGGCGCCGCCTCAACGGAAACGCCCTGCACACGCAGGGCGTTTCGCGTTGGTGCTTTCGTCTTGATCAGGCAGTGTCGGCTGCAGATGGCAAACCAAGTGGCAAACCCGCGAACGAGTTCTCCAGCGCCGCCGCAACGTCCGCGTCGGCACCGTGGGCCCGCTTGATGTACCGGTCCTGCGTGAAGCTCGGCCGGGCGTGTCCGAGCCGCTTGGCGACGGCGGCGGCTCCCGCGCGCCCGACGATCTACACGACCGATCACTTCCGCGAGCGTTTCGAACGCAGGGCAAGGCGAACCTTGCGAGGTCGATCGAGCGCCTCAATAGACTGACGTCGTGAACGCGGCATTCCTCGAAAAGATCGAAGCCCGGGCGCCGGGGATCTGTCTCTACGGCCTCGTTCCGCCGAAGCTCGCCACCCCGACTGACGAGCTGAGAGCGATCGCCGCGCATCAGGCCGAACGCATCGAGCGTATGGACCTCGACGGCGTCATCGTCTACGACATCGGCGATGAGTCCGATCGAACGCCGGAGCCTCGCCCTTTCCCCTTCCTCCCCGTCGTTCTTCCCGATGCTTATGCGAACGAGCACCTCGGCCGTCTTCGCCCGGCGAAGATCGTCTACCGGCGTGTGAACCGGGACACGCCCGACAGCTTTGTCGAATGGCTGACCGGTGACGGGCGGCCCGATATCTCCGTGCTCGTCGGCGCACCCACCCGGCGCGCCGATCTCAGCCTCCCTCTGTCCGACGCCTACGCGCTCGTGAAGAAGCACGCCCCCGACCTCGTCCTCGGCGGAATTGCGATCGCCGAGCGGCACACGCACCGGTTCGACGAGCACGAGCGGATCCTTGCAAAGACCGAGATGGGATGCCGGTTCTTCGTGACGCAATCCGTGTACGACGTGACCTCGACGAAGTCGCTCATCTCCGACTACTCGCTCGCCCTCCGCGATGCTCCGGTTTCCATCATCCTGACGTTCGCGCCCTGCGGCTCGGAGAAGACCCTCGAGTTCATGAAGTGGCTCGGCATTGCTTTCCCGCGGTGGCTCGAGAACGAGCTCCGCCATGCGCCGGACCCGCTCGCTACCTCCATGAAGCTCTGCGAGGAGCTATTCGCGGAGATCTGGGACTACGCTCGCGCCAAGGGGGTCCCGGTCGGCGTAAACGTGGAAAGCGTCTCGATCCGCAAGGCGGAGATCGATGCGTCGGTGGAACTGGCAAAGCGGCTGAGGGAGCTGACGAAGCGGTAGCTACGGCGACGTGGATCGGAGTGACGAGCCGCCTGGCGGCAAACTGGTGGCAAAAAACGCCAGCGACGGGACCTTCTGCGACAAGAGGGACTCGGACGCTCACCCTCCCTAAGCAGCGGAAAGCAACCGGACGCGACCGGGAGCGGTGGAATGCAAATCCCTCCACCCCGGTTCAATTCCGGGCGCCGCCTCCAAAGGGTCCGTTTGACGGCGTATCCAGCAGGGCAATCTCATCCGGATGGCTGCCAAGGCAACCCGAGGAACGACGCCTCAAGATCTCATGCGCGGCGTCGCCGGGGGCGCGCTGCTCGGCGTACCGCTGCTCTATACCCAGGAAGTCTGGGATCACGGAAAGACGTTGGACCCAAGCGTGATCCTGGCGCTCTTCGTTACCGGCTTTGGCTTGAGCGTGGCGCTCTCGTACTACGTCGGGTTCCGCTCGGGCCGGACGCAGCGTCCTTTCGAGGATGCGGTCGTCGGGCAAGGCCTGTCGGTCCTCATCGCGTTGGTGCTGCTGTTCCTGCTGGCGCGCATCCATTTCGACATGCCGGCCGCGAACGTCTTCGGCGTGCTCGCGCTCACGACGATCCCGATCGGCATCGGCTTCGCGATCGGGAACGCACTGGCGCCTCAAGGCGGTGAGGAGGGCTCGGAGCGGATGAGTGGGGGACAGGGCGATCTGCTCGCCGCTGCCGGAGGCGCCGTCGTCTTGGCGCTCAACATCGCTCCGACCGAGGAGCCGGTACGGCTGGCGCAGGAACTCGGCTGGGTGCGGCTGGCGCTGCTCGTCGGCATGTCCCTGCTGTTGCCGTATCTCATCGTCTTCGAGGCGGAGTTCGGCGGCCGGCACAACCGCCGGGGACACGCGGGCGCGACGCAGCATCCTTCAACCGAGACGCTCCTCGCGTACCTCGTCGCGTTCGTGTTGGCGGCCGGGATGTTGTGGACTTTCGGCCGCATCGACGGGATCAACGGCCCCGCGCTTGCCGCGGTCGTCGTGCTGGCGTTCCCGGCCTCGCTCGGCGCGGCGCTCGGACGGATGCTCGTATGAGCGCGGCGAAGCGAGGCGCCCGCCGGTCGCGAAGCCCGTTCGAGACGGTCGTTCTCGTCGTTTCGCTCGCGGCCGTGTCGTCGATCGTGCTCGGGCTCGTCGTTGCCAGGGTTTCCGGCAGCAAACGCGAGGCCGACCTGCGGGCCTCGATTCGTGCGACCGGCCAGGTGGCGAGCGGCGGTGAGGTCTACGAGCTGACCATCCGGAACGTCGGCGGCGAAACGGCCGAGAACGTCGTGATCGAGATCACGCTCGGGGAAGAGACACGCGAGATTGAGCTGCTGTCGATCTCGAAGGGCGACGACGAGAGCGCGACCGTCATCTTTCCAAGCGGGAGCACCGGGACGCCGGTCGTGGAGGTGCTCTCGTACCACGAGACAACCCGGGGATGACCTGCCTGTCTCACGAGGCTGGTATTATCCGGCTCCCAACTGGGGCGCGTAGCTCAGCCTGGTTAGAGCGCCTGCTCGACACGCAGGAGGTCGCAGGTTCAAGTCCCGCCGCGCCCACCGGCTCGGGGCACCGCTGCGCCCGCCGCCCCTGAGACACCGAACCCAGATCAGACCCCTTCAGCCACCGGCCTAGCGTTCCTGCGGCGACAGGCGACATCCCGTGTCACTTCCAGCCGCACGTTCGCCGACGGCTGACGTGACCACCCGCCGCGCCCGCCGTGTGATGTCGCGAACTGCCGCCGCCATAGAAGCTTCCAGGCGCCCGTTTTCTGCCGATAATTCCAGGTCAGCCCTGATGCCAAAGCGCCCGTCCGACAAAAGGCGTAGGCGGTTTCACCTGCAGGAGCGATTCTGGCGGCGCGCGCCGCCACTAGGCTCGTCTCAACGATGATTTGGCGTGCCAGGGTCTCTACGCTCACGGTCGTCGCGGTCGCTTTGCTGGGCTTCGGTCCGGCGGCGAGCGCGGCGACCCAGGTCGGTTTCAAGGCGCATTCCTACGCCGGGTTCGACGCCGAGACCAGCGCAGGAGCCATCACCGGTCAGAAGCCGGAGTCGAAGCTGTGGTTCAACGCCGGCAAGTGGTGGGCCGTGATGCTGAGCCCCCCGAACAACGGCGCGCACACGATCTGGCGTCTGGACGACGGCGGCTGGGTGAATACGAACGTAGTTGTCGACGGCCGGGCGGCGACGAAAGAGGACGTGCTGTGGACGGGGTCCAAGCTGTACGTCACGTCCCGGTCTGCCGGGTCTTCGAACCTGCTGCGCCGCTTCACCTGGACCGGAACGACCTACACGCTCGATAGCGGATTCCCGGCGGATCTGGGGATCACGAAGCCAGAGACGCTGACGATCGCCCGCGACTCCCTTGGCACGCTCTGGGTCACGTACGAACAAGATCTGAACATCTACGTCAAACGCTCTCAGGGGGGGCTCGACACGTCCTGGGGCGCGCCGTTCGTCATCCCTGTGCCCGGGGCGAGCGGGGTCCTCGACGACGACATATCTACCATCATCTCCTTCACCGATAACATCGGTCCCGCGATCGGGGTGATGTGGTCCAACCAGTCCACGGACGCCGACTACTTCGCCGTCCATCGGGACGGCGACGCCGACTCGAGCTGGACGGTCGAGACTGCACTGAGTGGCTCCAACCAGGCCGAGGACCATTTCAACCTCAAGACGTTCGAGGGGCGCGTCTACGCGGCCGCCAAGACCGAGGTCAAGAAGGGCGCGCAGATCCTCATCAAGCTGCTCGTCCGATCGCCCGGCGGCTCGTGGGCCTCCCACAATGTGGCGACGTTCGCCGAGGGCGACACCCGGCCGATCGCCGTATTGAACGTCGATCCGACCCAGCGAAAGATCTACATCTTCATGACCAAGGGTGAAGGCGCCGCGGCGGTAGGGATCTTCTACAAGGTGACCGGGGTCGACGCGATCGGCTTCCCGTCGACCGCCACGCCGTTCATCCAGGGACCCAACGGGGAGACGATCAACGACGCGACCTCGACGAAACAGAACACCGACGCGACGAGCGGTCTGGTGGTGCTCGCCTCGGACGGGGACAGCTATTGGTGGAACCGGATCGGTGGGGGGACGCCGGGAGCATCCCCGAACGCCGTCGCGGGCTCCGCGAGCACCACCGAGGACACGCCGGTTCAGGTCACGCTCAACGGCAACGACGCGGACACGTGCGATCTGATCTTCTCCGTCGCCTCGGCGCCGTCGCATGGCTCGCTCGGGGCGATCGCCAACCAGGCATGCACCAACGGGTCCCCGAACACCGATAAGGCGACCGTGACATACACGCCGGCGACCGACTACGCCGGCTCCGACTCCTTCACGTTCACCGTCCACGACGGAACGTCCGCTTCGTCTCCCGCCACGATCTCCTTGACGGTGAACGCGGTCAACGACGTCCCGACCGCGCTTTCCGGCTCGACCAGTACGACGACCGACACGCCGGTGACGGTGACGCTCAACGGCACCGACCCAGAGAGCTGCTCTTTGACCTTCGCGATCAGCCAGCAGCCCGGCCACGGATCTCTGGGCGCGATCACGAATCAGGCATGCGTCGCCGGGAGCCCGAACGCCGACCGGGCGACCCTGACCTACACGCCTGCGGCGGGTTACACCGGTTCCGATAGCTTCAAGTTCACCGTCAACGACGGCAGCCTCACATCGCCGGCGGCGACGATCTCGATCACCATCGGAGCCGCGTCGGCTGGGATCACGCTCCGCTCCGCGTCGAGCGCTGCCAACCCGACCGCGACGTCGCTAACCATCTCGGCGCCCGCCGGACTGGCGCCCGGCGACGTCATGCTCGCCGGCATCTCGGTCCGGGGAAACACGACGATCGCGCCGCCGGCAGGGTGGACGTTCGTACGCCTCGATGCCACGAGCGAGTTCATCTTCCGGCAAGCCGTTTACTTCAAGGTCGCGGGGTCAGAGCCCGCGAGCTACTCCTTTACCTTCAACTCGAACCAGGCCGCGGCCGGGGGGATCGCGGCGTACTCGGGGGTCAACACGGCCAACCCGATCGACGCTCACAGCGGCCAGGTCTCGAACTTCCTGCGCTTCGCAACGATAACCGCGCCGTCGGTGACGACCACGCAGAACGGCGCCATGCTGGTCGGCTTCTTCGGGATGGCCGACAACGTTACGATCGCCCCGCCCTCCGGCATGACCGAGCGGTGGGACGTGGCATCCAACGCGGGCGCCTTCTTCATGACGCAGGAAGGCGCGGACGCGCTACAGCCCACGGCCGGAGCGAGCGGATCGAAGGTAGCGACCGCTCCCGTGAAGGGTTGGAACATCGGCCAGCTCGTCGCGTTGCGGCCGGCGGGTGCAGACCCGTCGCCGTCACCGTCGCCATCTCCGAGCCCTACGAAGCCTCCGAGAGGCTAGCGTCCGACCGCGCGCTCCAACTCCTTCTTGCTCATCTTGGAACGGCCTTCGATGCCTTTGTGCTTGGCCTCGTTGTAGAGCTGATCGTAGGTCCGGCCGCCCGACCCGCGGCGGGAGCGGAGCCCGCCGCGGCGCCCCGATGAGATGTCCATGACGGACGTGCGGCTCTTCCGCCGGGCTTCGCCCGAACGCGCTCGCTCTTTGTTGACGGTCCGCGCCGCAACCTCCTCGGCTACGGTCTCGGGCTCGCCCCGATCGAGCAACCCCTCTTTGATGTGCTTGTACTGACGCTCTCGCTTCGCGGTCCATGAGCGCTGCGGCATCGTCCTCACTCCTCCCATGATCCCTCTGTCGACCTACCCAAGCGGCCGGAGACCACACCGGAACAAGGAACGCGTGGCCAGGTTGCTTCGGTTTCCTCGTGTACGGACGCGGGAACGAAAAACACGACCGTCAGGGGGCGAGCACTGTGGGTGCGAAATGTTTGTGGTGCGGCGGCCGTCTGGAAGATGATCGTTGGTGCATGCGATGTTCTCGCGGCCGGCTCCGCGTTGTCCAACGTTCCGGCGTCGTTCGCAAGCCGGGGGATCAGAAGCCGGATTCGCGCACGCTTCGGCAACAAGAACGCGGACGGCGAAGAGCCCCGCTCGAGGCGGGGCCCGGCGCGTTGAGATCCCGACTTCAGTCGTCGCGACGGAGCAGGCTGCGTCCTCGTCGGCCTGAGGCCTCGACTTCGCCGCCCAACTGGCGCATCTTGTCGACGGCCCCGTAGAGATTCGCACCGCGCGTCATCATGCCGCGCTTCAGCTCGAGCTGAGATTCCGAGGCGCTCAAGGCCTTCGAGACCGCTACCTCGAGGTCTGCCGGGTCGAACGGCTTGGAGATGTGATCGATCGCGCCGCCCGTCATCTCGCGCATGATCCCTTCGGACTCATAAGGCCTCGCGGTAACGACGATCACCGGCAGGTTGGCTCTCGAAGGCATGGCTTTGACCCGCTCGAGAACCTCGTAGCCGTCGGTAACCGGCATCATGATGTCGAGCACGACGAGGTCGAACTCAGTCTTCTTGATCTTTTCGAGCGCTTCCTCGCCCCCAGAAGCTTCGATCACTTGATGACCGGCCATGGTGAGGGTGGCTCGCATGAGAGCCCGGATCGGCGCCTCATCGTCGACGATCAGAATCTTGCCCACGCCGCTCCCTTCATTTCATTCGGTCCCCGCGCTCCCATTTTCGGCGGATCGGGAGGCCGACTGTAGGTGGGAGATCGGCCGGGGACGGCTCGGTGGGAGACCGGACCGCCTGGCTGGGGTGGGAATCGACGGTCGTGTCCGGGATGGGGGTTCTTGTGAGCAGCAGGACAAGGCAGGACTCCCGGAACAGGGGGACTGCCGGCGAACGGTGGTACTTTCTCACCGACATGGCCAACGTCGAAGGCGAAGCGGACGGCCCCATCGGGATCTTGGTCGTCGACGACCACGCGATCTCCCGCAGCGGCGTCGTGCAGCTTTGCTCCCTCATCCCGGGTGCCCAGGTCATCGGCGAGGCGTCCACCGGCGAGGATGCGCTCGAGCTCGCTCGTCTGCACGCTCCCGAAGTCGTCCTGATGGACGTGGAGATGCCGGGCACCATGGACGGGATAGAGGCGACGCGTCAGATCAAGGCGGAGCAGCCGAACACCGCAGTGATCATCCTCACCGTTCACGAGGATCGCGAGGTCATCTTCGAGGCGATCAAGGCCGGCGCCAGCGGCTACCTGCCCAAGTCCGCTCCGCTCGACCGGATCCAGCATGCGGTCAAGGTCGTGTCTCAGGGCGGGTCGTTCCTCGAGGCCGGTCTGGCCCGCAAAGTGCTCGATCAGTTCACGCGATACGCGGAGGAAGCACGCGCCGCCGCCGACGTGTACTACCTGCTGACGCCGCGCGAGCGAGAGGTCCTGATCGAACTATCGAACGGCTCGTCGGCGCGGCAGATCTCGAGCAAGCTCGGGATCAGCGAGCGTACGGTGAACACGCACATCGGGAACACCTATCGCAAGCTTCAGGTGAACAACCGCGTCGAGGCAGTGCACGAAGCGATCCGCATCCGATTGATCGAGCCGCCCCGCTAGCCGTTCGCGGGAAGTTCCCTCTCATATCCGCCGGAGCCGGGCGAGTCGACTCTGCACAACTACCTAGGCCCTTTCGGCATTCCTCTGCTGTCGCCTATGCGGCGCAGGTCCTACGGTTCGGAGTGTGGAACTCGGGCTTGGAGAGGCCGACGAGATCGGCGTTCGCGGTGTCCTTCTGGAGGCCGTACGCGCGACAGATGAGGCGCTTCGCGGGCTGAGTCGCGCGGAGCGCACCGCGCCGGACAGCAGAAGCGAGATCGACCGCGTGCGTGTAGAGGTTCGCCACGCCGCTCGGATGATCCTGGAATCGCTGCTCGGCATGGTCGAGGTCGAGACCGGACGCGAGGGACACTCGCGCCGGGTTGCCCTGAGGGCCCGAGCGATCGCCGCTCGGATGGGACTGGGCGACGTCGAGACCGAGCGGCTCGAAGAAGCGGCTCGGCTGCACGACGTCGGCGAGCTCATGCTCGACTGGGAGCGGCTGGCAAAGCCGCAGGCGCTTCCGCAAGCGCAGCGCCGGCCGCTTCGCCGTCATCCGACGATCGGTGAACGGCTCCTGCCCACGGTCGGGCTCGATGCGGAAACGTGCCGGATGGTCGGCGCACATCACGAACGGCTCGACGGAACCGGGTACCCGGACAAGCTGACCGGCGAACGCGTACCGCTAGGCGCGCAGATCCTCGCCGTCGCCGAGACGTTCGAGGCCATGACGCACGTTCGTCCGCATCGGCCGGCCGTGGAAACCAGTGAAGCGATCGACAAGCTCCGTCGGGAAGCGACGGCCGGGCGGCTCAACTCGACGGTCGTCGAGGTGCTGGCGCAGATCACGAATCCGAACTGAATCCTGTTGGGGGAGAGGGGAGTCGCAGAGATGGGAATCCTCCGTATCCGCAATACCCGAGGTGTCCCTCGTTCGCACGCGCCGATGGCGCCGCAACGGCTCGGGGCGATGCTGCTGGCGATCTTGCTGGCGCTCTTCATCGTGGGGCCGACGGCGTTCGCCGTGCACGACGAAGGGCTGTTCGAGCTCGACGGCGACGCGACGGCGAGCGGAGCACCCGGTGCGGATTGGAGCAACACGGGCAGCGCGATCGCGACGGCGTTCGTAACGGACGGCCAGGCGCCGGAGGACGAAACCTATCTCCACACCGGCGACTCAAAGGACATCAAGGACTTCGACGAGTGGGTTCCGACGACCACCGATGAGGCACCCGACAAGGACGAGATCCTTCACGCGTTCGCCGCGGGCTACAACAACGCAGACGGCGATCTGATCGTTTACTTCGGGCTCGACCGCTTCGACGCGAGCGGCGACGCTCAGGTCGGCTTCTGGTTCGCCCAGAGCAACGTCAGCATAGTGGGGTCCAGCGTCGTCGGCGACCATCAGGTCGGCGACATCCTCGTGCTGAGCGATTTCGTCAACGGCGGATCGGTCCCGGACATCCGCGTCTTCAAGTGGGTGGGCTCGGGCGGCTCGGATGGTCCGATCGATGAGGTCACGACGTCGGGCGACCCGGACTGCAACGCTGCCGATCCCGGCGACGACCTCTGTGCGCTCATCAACGCCGACATCGAGGACGCTCCGTGGCCGTTCCTCGACAAGAGCAAGAGCACTGATTTCCTGCCCGGCGAGTTCTACGAGGGCGGCGTCAACCTAACCGAGCTCGGGATCGACCAGGGCTGCATCACCACGTTCATCGCCGAGTCCCGCACCTCACAGTCCACCGACGCCCGCCTCAAGGACGTCGCGATAGGCGGCTTCCCTCTGTGCGGCATCTCCGTGACCAAGACGGGCGACGCCCAGTCCAAGGTCGGCGACCAGGCGCACTACACGGTCGAGATCGAGAACACGGGAGCGATCACGCTCTACAAGGAGAGCATTATCGACGACGTGCTCGGAAACCTCACCGACGGTTCCGACGCGAACATCACGTCCTCGACGTGCGGCGCCTCCTTGGTTCCGGGGGCTTCCTGCACGATCCAGCTGACCTACACGGTGCAGGCTGACGACCCCGATCCGCTCGTGAACACGGTCGACATCGTCTACGACAACAAGGCGAACCTGACCGGCTCGAACGTGTCCGACTCGGACGGCCACTCAACGCAGCTGTTCCAGCCGTCGATCCGGGTCGTCAAAGGCGGCGACCCGCAATCCAAGGTCGGGGACAACGTCCACTACACATTCGAGATCACGAACACGTCTTCGAGCGACGCGCCGGATCTGATCATGGACTCGATCAGCGACTCGCTGCTCGGGAACCTGGCCGACGACGCGCCGGCGGCATGCGACCAGATCGCCTCCGGTGACAGCTGTTCCTTCACGGCAGACCGCGTCGTGCAAGCCGACGACCCGAATCCGCTGCCGAACACGGTGACGGTTCACTATCACCCGGAGGGCTTCCCGAACGACATCAGTGATACGGATGATCATTCGGTGGATCTGTTCGGGCCGAGCGTGACGATCACTAAGGGTGGGGACACGCTTGGGAAGGTCACCGACAACGCGCATTACACGTTCGAGATCGAGAACACCTCGTCCGACAATTCGCCGGACCTGATCCTCGACTCGATCAGCGACTCGTTGCTCGGCGATCTCGAGGCCGCGGCTGTTGCTGCCGGGTGTGACACGCTTTCCCCCGGCGATACGTGCAACTTCACGGCCGATCGGGTCGTTCAGGCGGGGGATCCCGACCCGCTGCCCAACACGGTCACCGTTCATTACCATCCGGAAGGGTTCCCGAACGACATCAGCGCCACGGACGACCACTCGGTGAACCTGTTCCAGCCGTCCGTGGTGGTCGAAAAGGATGGAGACGGCATCTCCACGGCCGGCGAGAACGTCCACTACACCTTCGCGATCACGAACACCTCCTCGGACGATTCGCCGGACCTCGATCTCGAATCGGTGACCGACTCGCTCCTCGGCGATCTGACCGCGGTGGCGGAAGCGGCCGATTGCGGCACGTTGGCTCCCGGTGACTCGTGCGAGTTCGCGGCCGACCGGGTGGTCCAGGGTGACGACCCGAATCCGCTGCCCAACACCGTGACCGTCCTGTTCCATCCCGAGGGGTTCCCGAACGACATCAGTGATACGGATGATCATTCGGTGGATCTGTTCGGGCCGAGCGTGACGATCACTAAGGGTGGGGACACGCTTGGGAAGGTCACCGACAACGCGCATTACACGTTCGAGATCGAGAACACCTCGTCCGACAATTCACCGGACCTGGTGCTCGACTCGATCAGCGACTCGTTGCTCGGCGATCTCGAGGCCGCGGCCGTTGCTGCCGGGTGTGACACGCTTTCCCCGGGAGACAAGTGCAACTTCACGGCCGATCGGGTCGTGCAGGCGGGGGATCCCGACCCGCTGCCCAACACGGTGACCGTCCACTTCCACCCGGAGGGATTCGTCACCGACATCATGGCTACCGATGATCATGCGGTGAACCTCTTCCAGCCGAGCGTCACCGTGGACAAGGCCGGACCGGCGACCGTGACGGTCGGCCAGCCGCTGACCTACACGTTCACGATCAACAACACCTCGTCCGAGGACAGCCCGGCGCTCGAGCTCGCGAGCATGACCGACGTGGGCAACGGCTGGGCGGGACTTGGGGACCTCACCGACGAGGCGGTCGCGGCCGACTGCGGCTCGCTCGATCCGGGAGGGTCGTGCCAGTTCCAGGTGACGATCACCGCTCCGGCGAGCCCGTCTCCGCTCGAGAACACGGTGAGCGTTCTGTATCACCCGGACGGGTTCCCGAACGACATCACCGACAGCGATTCGCACTCGCTCGGGCTCGTCCAGGTCTTGGGCAACAAGATCCTGCCGAAGACCGGGACCGATGTCGGACTGTTCATGGCGCTCGGTATCGCCCTGGTGCTCGCAGGGCTCGGGCTCCGGTACTTGGTGACCTACTCGCCGGACGAGGCGGCGTAGGGCACTTCCTGGCGGCTCACCGCGGCCCGTGCTTGACTGGGCCGCGGTGAGCCGACCGGCCGACGAAGACGACGGAAGCCTGCTCGAACAGGCGACCCACGACCTGCTGAACCCGGTGGCTTCGATCCTCGGCCTCGGGGACACCATCCGTTCGCGAGGGTCGCAGCTCGACGACGGAACACTCCGCCAATTCGGCGAGTCGATCGCCCGGCAGGCGGCGCGCCTCGAGGCGGCCATCCGGGACCTAGTGAGAGCCACGCGGCTCCTTCGCCGCGACCCCGGCATCGCCGCGCAAAGCGTGTTGCTGTCCGAACTCGTCGGGGAGCTTGCCGGCGACCGGGTCCGCGTCGAGATCCCGCCGGACGTCCTGATCGATGCGGATCCGATCCTGCTCGGCGACGTGATCCGCAGGCTCATCGAGAACGCGCTCGAGCACTCCGCGGACGAGGTGGTGGTCACCGGCGGCATGGCCTGGATCGAGGTGGCCGATCGCGGTATCGGCTTCACGGAGGAGGGTCTCGCGAGGGTCTTCGAGCCGCTCTCGGCAGGCGCGAACGCGAAGGGAGAGCGCGGGCCCGGTCTCGGCTTGGGGCTCTACATCGCCCGGCGTCTCGTCGAGGTGATGGGCGGAACGCTCACCGCCACGAGCGAGCCGGGAACGGGCAGCACGTTCCGGGTCGAGCTGCCCGGCTGATCGTTGCCGGGGGTAGCGCCGGTTGTTACCCTGACGGTCCCGAGAACGGGCGCGTAGCTCAGCGGGAGAGCGCCGCTCTCACACAGCGGAGGTCGGTGGTTCGAAACCACTCGTGCCCACCACCTGGCTATGGAAGAGTCGGACATTCAGCGGGCACTCGCGGCGCAGCTTGCCGCTGAGGCGCGCGTTGCCGGCCACCTCGATGACATCCTGCAGCCTCGCGGGTTCGGCCTTGCGCCACAACCGGGATTCGTGCTCGCGCCCGATGGATCGGTGCGACACCAGGTCTTATATGAGGCGGACCCTGAAGATTATGCTTCACGATACCCTGCGTTGCGGCGCCGTTTCGAGGGTGACGTGGCCTGCATCGACCTTAGGATCAACCTTGGTGATGGCAGGCAAGTCTTGAGCGCGAGCATCGAGGTGGACGACATATGGGATCTACTTATGGAGATCGACGCCCCACTTCCACGCTTCGGCCAAGGCGACTTGGACGCCCAACTGGCCGACTTGGCCGACTCGTTGCGTAGAGTCTCGGATGACTTTGCAGGGAGGATCTAGCGATGTTCGCCGAGCCCGCCTCTGAGGTGGGCGGCGACACGGTACGGTTGAGCAAATGAAGCGAGCCCGCACCCTTCCCGTTTGCCTCATCGTCTTGACGCTTCTCGCTCCGCTTGCGAGCCGGGCTCAATCTCCCACCCCGACTTCGTCGACGGGTACCTGGCAGGAGGAAGTGCGTCAGATGCTCGCGACCCGTGCGCAGGCGGTGCTCTCGGGTGACGAGCAGGCGTTCCTCGGGACGATGGTCGGCGCGCCGGGGAGCTTCCGCTCGGACCGGCTCACCTGGTTCCGCCGCATCCGCACCTTGCCGCTCGGCGCCTACTCGCTCGACTTCACGCAAGCCGAGTATTCGGAGCTGACCCGTGAGGCCGACCGGCGGGATCACGCGGGGGTCGAGGTGCACATCGTTCAGGTCAAGGAGCGGATCGGGTTCAAGGGGTACGACGTTGCTCCGTCGGCCGAAGACCTCTACCTCACCGTCGTGAAAGGGAAGGACGGTTGGGCGGTCGTAGCCGACGACGACGCCGAGGGTCTCGCGCTCCAGTCGAACCGCAACCTGTGGGACTTCGGCCCGGTCGATCACATCGAGGACGACGGGATCATGGTCGTCTTCCACCCCGCCGAGCGTACCGCCGCGTCGCGCATGCTTGCGCTCTCCAAGCAGGCTCGCGCAACGGTCAAGCGGCAGTGGCCGAACCGGTGGCGTGAGGACCGCATAATCTTGAACATCCCGAGCACGGTCAACGAGCTGGCCCGCATCCTCCAGACGACGTTCGACCTGTCGACCTTCGTGGCGTTCGCCGCCTCGAGCATCGAGCGGACGAAGGGGTGGGATCTGGTCGGGCCCCGCGCTTACCTCCATTGGCCGAACTTCCGTGGCTACGGCGAGTCATTCCAGCGATCGATCCTGCAGCACGAGTTCCTGCACCTCGCCGCGCGCGAGCTGAGCGGACCCTACGTGACGTCGATCATGGACGAGGGGGTTGCGCAGTACTACGGCGAGGCGGCCTACAGCCCGCCGACCCCGCAGCTGCGCGCGATGGTGCGAGGCGGCCGGTTCGACGACCACCTCGTGGAGGACTTCGTCTTCACAGCAGGCACGCCGAACGAGATCTACGCCTCCTACGAGCAGGCGAACCATTTCATCGCCTATATCGGGAACCGCTTCGGCCGGAACGCGGGAGCCCGGCTGTATCGGGACTTCGGGGCGGAAAGCGCGATCGCGCCGGGGACCTGGCGATATCATCTGGACCGCGCCTGCCGTTCCGCGCTCGGCTTGCCGTTCGCGACGCTGGAACGAGATTGGGCGCGCCGCGTGGTGCAGGAGCTGTCGTGACCGCAACCGTGAAGCTGACCGACGGGGCAGCCGTCGACCCCTCCTCGGAGGAAGGTCGTGAGGTGCTCCGCCATTCGACCGCGCACGTGATGGCACAGGCCGTGTGCGACCTGTTCCCCGGCGCCAAGTACGCCATCGGGCCGGCGATCGCCGACGGCTTCTACTACGACTTCGACGTCGGGCGTCCGTTCACACCCGAGGACCTGGAGCGGATCGAGGCGCGCATGCGCGAGATCGTGGCCGCGGCGCAGTCGTTCAAGCGCGAGGAGCTTTCGCGGGACGAGGCGATGAAGCGCTTCGCCGACCAGCCGTTCAAGGTCGAGATCATCGAAGGCGTCGACGAGGCCGAAGGCGCCGGTGGCCGAGCCATCACCGTCTACCGCAACAACGGGTGGGCGGATCTCTGCCGCGGGCCGCACGTCTCGGACACCGCGCTCATCCCGGCGTTCAAGCTCCTGCGGATCGCCGGCGCGTACTGGCGGGGCGACGAACGCAACCCGATGCTCCAGCGGATCTACGGCACCGCTTGGGAGTCGCAGGAGGCGCTCGACGAGTACCTCGTGCGGCTGGAGGAAGCCGCCAAGCGGGATCACCGGAAGCTCGGTCGCGAGCTCGACCTCTTCTCGTTCCCGGAGGAGCTCGGCGGCGGGCTGCTCGTGTGGCACCCGAAGGGCGGCGCGCTCCGCAAAACCCTGGAGGACTTCTCGCGCGAGATCAACCTGTCAAGGGGCTACGAGCCGGTGTACTCGCCGCACGTCGCCCGGTCCGTGCTGTGGGAAACCAGCGGCCACCTCGCCCAGTACAAGGACAACATGTATCCGGCGATGGAGCTCGAGGGCGCGGAGTACTACGTCAAACCGATGAACTGCCCGTTCCACGTGCTGGTGTACAAGTCTAAGACCCGATCGTACCGAGACCTGCCCATCCGCATGTTCGAGCTCGGCACCGTCTACCGGCACGAGCGCTCGGGCGTTCTCCATGGACTGATGCGCGTGCGTGGGCTGACCCAAGACGATTCGCACATCTTCTGCCGGCGCGACCAGCTCGTGGACGAGATCATCGGCGTGATGGATCTGACCTTGGAGATCCACGACGCCCTCGGGTTCGGCGAGCCGCGCATCGAGCTCTCCACCAAGCCCGGCAAGGCGATCGGCAACGAAGAGATGTGGGCCGAGGCGACCGACGCGCTGAAGAGCGCGCTCGACAAGTGGGGGAAGCCCTATACCGTTGCCGAGGGCGAGGGCGCGTTCTACGGCCCGAAGATCGATTTCCACTTCTCCGATGCGATCGGACGATACTGGCAGCTGACCACGATCCAGGTCGACTTCGCGCTGCCCGAGGCTTTCGATCTGCAGTACGCGGCGGGTGAGGACAACAAGCTGGAGCGCCCGGTGATGATCCATCGTGCGATCCTCGGCTCGGTCGAGCGCGTCACCGGTGTGCTGCTCGAGCATTACGCCGGCGCGTTCCCGACCTGGCTCGCCCCCGTGCAGGTTGTGATCTGCGCGGTCAACGACCGCAACGTCGACCATTGTCGGCAGGTTGCGGCCGACATGCGCGCGCGGCGGATCCGGGTCGAGGTCGACGACCGCCACGAGAAGGTCGGCCGCAAGATCCGGGACGCGAAGCTGCAGAAGGTTCCCTACATCCTCGTCATCGGCGACAGCGACATCGAGGGCGGCACCGCGGGCGTCAACCCGCGTGATGGTGACGGGCAGCGCGGCGTCCCGCTCGCCGAGTTCACCGAGAAGGTCGTCGAGGAGATCCGCGCGCGGGCGCACGCGTAGTGGAACGTCTCTGGACTCCCTGGCGGATGGCGTACATCAAAGGCGAGGAGCGTCACAACGCGTGCATCTTCTGCGACTTCCCGTCGCAGGCAGAGCCCAACGACGAAACGAACCTGATCCTGGCGCGTGGGGAGCGCTCCTTCGTCATCCTGAACAAGTTCCCGTACAACACCGGCCACCTCATGGTCACGCCATACCGGCACGTCGGAGAATGGGAGTCGCTGTCGGCCGAGGAGCTGGCGGAGATCGGCGAATGGTCGCAGCGTTGCATCAACGCGCTCAAGGCGACGCTCGGCCCGCAAGGTTTCAACGTGGGGGTGAACCAAGGCGTCATCGCCGGCGCCGGGATCACCGACCACGTCCATCTGCACGTCGTCCCGCGCTGGGGTGGGGACACGAACTTCATGACCACGGTGGGGGAGTCCAAGGTCATCCCCGAAGCGCTCGAGGACACCTACTCCCGGCTCAAACCGCACCTCTAGGGCGTCTTTCGAAGTCGCCCGTTTTCGCCTCTAGACACGGCTCGCCCGGCGTTAGAGAATCGGGGTGCCGGTGGTTCCTCAAACGTGGCTTAACGTCGGGGCCGGAATCCGCGCCCCGTGGGATGCCCAGTAGGGCTGCCGCGTAGGACGAACCGGCTAGGGTGACCCTCCGTCCCGGGCCCGGGCTCGATTGCGGAGAGGGAGCCACAGTTCCATACGAGTGAGGGCTGGCGGGTGCGACCTCGGCCAGCCCTTTCTCCTTTTTCGAGCGCACCCCTACAGCAGATGTCGTAGCGGTGCCCACGTGAATGCAGAACGCGGTCGTGGGGGCTTGACCCTATCGTTACCTGGATGATCCTGATCCTGGCGTTTGCGCTGTTGCCGGTCGCCGTCGTGGCGCTGGTCGCGGGCCTCCGAGCGCCGATCCGGGTCCTGCTCACGGCCTATGCGCTCGTGTTGCCATTCGGTTCTGCGGTGAGCCTGCCGCTCGGGCTGCCCCCGCCGTTCGATACCCCTTCGAGCGTCCTCGGGCTCGTGGTGATCGCCGGCCTGATCGGCCACCTCATGCTCGTACCGAGAAGCGCGCCGATGCTCCTCTCCGCCGTCCCTGCGTGGCTCCTTTTCGCGGCCTTCGCCGGATTGAGCTTCGCGTGGTCCGTCAACCCGTCGGCCAGCTTGAGCGAGTTCACCATCCTGCTCGGCCTGGTCGCCTTGTACCTGCTCGTTTGCTTGATGCCCGTGGAGGAGCGCGACGTGGTACGCGTCGAGGAAGCGCTCGTGCTCGGCGGCGCCATCGCCGGCATCTACGGCATCATCCTGCTGCTGCAGTCGGGGCTCGGGCAGGCGGGCGGCACGGGGCAGAGATTCGCTACGGCGGGCGGCGTGGGCAAGGGGATCGACCCGAACATCACTGCAGCGACGTTGATCCTTCCACTCGCGATCGCGATCGGCCGCGCGGTCCGGGCCACGAACACGGCGGCTCGTCTTCTGTTTTGGAGCGCGAGCGCCCTCATCGGTGCAGCGATCATGCTTACCGGCTCGCGGGGAGGGATCCTCGCGGCGGTGACGGTGCTCGTGATCCACGCGTTCTCGCATCAGCGCCGCCGCGTTATGGCGGCCGTCGGACTCGGACTGGTGTTGGTTGCCGGCCTGACCATATCGCTGGCGCCCGACCAGTTGCAGCGCCGGATCTCCCGTCCGGGATCCTCCGGACGGACGGACATCTGGCGAACGGCCCTGACGCGTTGCGATCGGTACTGCTGGGCGGGAAGTGGTTTCGGGACGTTCCCCACGGTGTACCAAGACACGCTGCACTCCGAGCCCAGCGCGCGCGGGCTCGACCGCCCATTCGTCGCGCACAGCATCTGGATCGGTTCGCTGATCGAGACCGGGATCGCCGGGCTCTTGCTCTTGGTCGCGGCGCTGGCACTCGTGGCGAAGGATCTGCTTCGCTTGCCGCCGGAGATCCGAGGGTCCCCGCTGGCCGGCTTCGTGGGGCTGCTTGTGGCGAGCACGTTCCTGTCGACCTTAGGGTTCAAGTACTTCTGGATGGGTCTGATGTATGCGGGATTGACGTCGCTTGCGCATGAGGGGCGCCGCGCTGCTGCACCGGCCACGGCGCGGTTCTCACCGTTGCAACGCCTGGAATTAGGGGAGGCCTGATGGCCGACGTATTCGAGGACACAGCGTCGAGGCTGTGGTGGGGGGTGCGCCGGTTCCTCTGGGTGTTCATCATCACGGTTCCGGCGGCCGCGGCCATCTTCATCTCGGCCGGCGCGAGTGGGTTCGGGCGCGAGTATGAAGCCACCGCGCTCGTCATCGCGACGAAGCAGCCGCTTCCGATCGACGCCTACGCGAAGCTCGGCGAGAACATCTTCTCCGGCGGAGCGGTCGCGGAGAAGGCGGTCAACGACGGCCGCTTGTCGATCAAGCCGTCGAGCCTCATCCCTGAGTACGCCCGGCTCGACCCGGTCCAGGAGAACATCATCTATCGCGTGATCGGCACGCACGCCAACCGCAACGTGGCCGCCGACATCGCCAATGCGGTCGCGACTGCCTTCGTCGCAGAGCTCAACAGACCGGGAGAAGGGGTTGGAGAATTCGCGGTTCAGGACATCGCACGCGTCCCCTCTGCCGCGTCCGATGCGATCGCCACCGTGCCCGTGTTGGGCGTGCTCGGCATCGCGCTCGGCCTTCTGGTTGGGGTCGCCGTCGTCGGCATGTTCCTGACGATCCGGCGGCCGGTGCTCGGTGCTGATGAGGCTGCGGCGCTCACCGGCGCCCCGCTCGCCGGTACGCCGACGCTGCCTTCGATGCGGGGGGTGCCGGCCGAGGGCTCGCGCGTTCCCGGACTTGCGGCCACGGTGAAGCGCCTGTTCCCGAAACCTATAGGGACGATCGTGCTCATCAGCGCGCCAGGCGACGAAGAGGTTCGGACGGTCCTTGCCCAGCTGATCGCTGCTACCCACGGGCGCGAGACCCGGACGTATCTCGTCCCGTCGAAGGACGAAGGTGTGCGGCGTCTGTACGAGCACGTTGAGAGCGACGCACGTGTGATCGTCAGCAAGGAACTTCCCGATCCTTCGGCGTGGGCCCGAACCGCGATGGTTATCGACGGACCATCCGCGAAGGGCAGTGATGCCCCGCAGATGGTCCCCGAGACGGCCCAGATCATCCTGGTTGTGCGTCAGGGCGCTCCGAGGAGCCGGATCCTCGACGTGGCTTCGCAGTTTCTGCCCGGCGAGATCGCGGCTGTCGTGTTCGTCCGGCGCGGTCACGCCTGGCCTTGGCTGGTGAGCCCACGAACCACGCCGTTGCCGGCCGCGACGACGCACGATGCGCGGGTGACCCCATCGGCGCCCGGGCCGACGATCCCACCGCGTCCGGCCGTCCTAGCCCGCCCGGCCCCACGACCGGCACAGCCTGCACAGGAGGCACCAACTGCGCACCGGCCGGCCCCGCCGACCCAGCAGCCGGCGAGCCCGCCGTCGGCGAGTCCTGTCCCGCAAGATCGGAGCGGCCTCCGTCCTGGAGGACCGACGATCGAGGGCCCGAAGCCGGCGGGCTCCAAGGCGTCCACCCAGGTCGAACGGCCGGGGTGGACGCCCGCGTCTGCGCTCGAGCGCGAAGAGCGGCGGTTGCGATCGATGATGCCCCCGCGCGCGCAGCCGGAGCAGCCGCTCCTCTGGCAGCCGGCACGAGACCCCCGGCCGCCACGACAGATCAACCTCGACGACCTCGACGACGTGGCGCCCGACTTGAGCAACGGGAAGGACGCCGGGGATGAAGCTCAGTCCGCGCCGCGTGACGGCGG
Source organism: Actinomycetota bacterium (assembly GCA_040905475.1). NCBI lineage: Bacteria > Bacillati > Actinomycetota > Actinomycetota bacterium. The sequence continues at coordinate 26,801 of JBBDRM010000019.1, read as the reverse complement.
GTCGGTCACCCCACGCGACCCCGAGTGACCACGCGAGCCGCGCGTCGCAACGCCGGGAACACGGACGATGTGCGCGCGGGGAGGTACCAGCGCGAATCCTTGACGCGCAACGTCCACTCGTTGTTGCCGGGGTAGATGCCGACGCGCGGGATCGCGTAACGTCCGACCGCCTCGCGCCCTTCCGGCAGGGTGAATGCAGCCTCGTACCCGGTATGCGCGGCGATGCGTCGAACGCGCTCGTCGTGCCGACCTCCCGGATACGCGAGGAGCGTCGCGGGGCGGCCCAAGAGGTCGCCGAGGATCTGCTTGCTATCCGAAAGCTCGTCGGCGCACTCGGCGTCCGAAAGGTGGGTGAGGTCGCGGTGGTTGACCGTATGCGAGCCGAACGTCACGCCGGCGTCCTGCATCTCGAGGACCTGCTCGAGGGTCAGCGTGCGCGGTTCGGGCGGCGGCTCGCCCTCGACCCACTCGTAGCGCAACGGGGCGCCGGTGAGCGTGGACGCGACGAGGAAGATCGTGGCAGGGAGCCCGTGCGTGCGCAGCACCGGGGCCGCGTGCTCGGCCAGCCCGGCGAAGCCGTCGTCGAAGGTGACGGCGACCGTCCCGGCGGGAAGCCGGCAACGCCGGTCCAGCATGCCGACGGCGCGCTCCAAACCGACGACGCGCCGGTTGGCGGCGAGCCACGCGCACTGGCGGTCGAACTCGGACGGCGTGACCGCCAGAGGCGATCGCCAGGCCGGGTCGACGGAGTGATAACAAAGGATGCTCATGTGATCCTTCGGGGCTTCAGACGGGCTTCCCCCCGCTGGGCGATCGCCCTGGTGTTCGCTTCGCTCCTTGCGGGTTGTTCCTCCGGGCGAAAGCCGGAAGCGCCCCTGACGTGGCGCGCAGCATACCAGCCGTTCTCCGTCGATTCGCCGCTCCGGAGACCGTTGCCGGCGGAGGCGGCGGTGCATCCGCAGTCACGCAGCATGATCGGTGATCTCGTCGCGGCATGCGGCTCCGACCCAGATGGCCCGTGCAAGTATCCACGTCTCGCAGGCGCGCCGGAGGAGGGCCGCTTCTTCAGTCAGTTCGGAACGCCCGTGTACGTGGCACGCGCCACGGACCGCCTGCGAACGGTGATCTGCAACCGTTTCCCGTGCGGCGTGCAGGGTGTCACCGGCGAGGACACCCGGGCGCTCTACAACGTGCCCATGCCGAGCGGCGCTCTGCCGGATCCCTCCGACGACGGTCACCTCGTCGTCTACGACCCGCTGAAATCGGCAGCGTGGGAGTTCTTCCGTGCGACCTACTCGACCACGGACGACGCCTGGGAGGCAGAGGGTGGGATCCGCTGGGATCTCAACGGCCCGGGTACCGACGGGGCGCACGAGCCCGGAACGGCCGTCGGTGGGGGCACGCCTCTGCTGGGCACGATCGTGCGTCCCGAGGAGGTGCGCGAGGCCCTGCGCGACGGCACGGGCGTCATCCCGCACGTGCTCTCCGGAGGCTACGACTCGCCCCGCAAGGACTGCTACATCTCGCCGCTCGTGAAGACGACCGACGCCGACGACGGTCGTCGCTGGGCGATCCCGGAAGGGGCTATCCTGCAGCTCGATCCCGATCTGGACCTCGATGCGCTGGACCTGACGCCGGGCGCCCGTGTCATCGCACGGACGCTTCAGGTCTACGGCATGGTGATCCGGGACGATACCGGCGCGTTCACGGTCGACGTCGAGAACGTCTCTGTCGAGGACGGCGCCGAGCCCGGCCGGTCGGGCACATGGAAGCGGCTCGGCATCGGGAACGAGTCGCTGAGAGCACTGCGCTCCGAGCATTTCCATGTCCTTGCGTGGCCCGCCTCGCAAGCTCACGGCACCAATTGCCCGTAGATCGCGTCGATCTCATCGATCATCCGCCCCGTCGCGAAACGGTCGGCGACGGCGTGCCTTCCCGCTTGGCCCATCGAGCGGCGCCGGTCACCATCGGCGAGCAGCTCGCCCAGCGCGTCGGCGAGGAGATCCGGCCGTTTCGGCGGGACGACGAGGCCGGTCACTCCGTGCTCCACGATGCGTCGCACGTCCCCGACGTCGGTCGCCACGACCGGAAGTCCGCTGGCCATCGCTTCGAGGATCGACAGCGGCATCGCCTCGAACCACGACGGGAGGCAGAAGAGATCGGAATCTCGATACAGCGACGGCATCCGATCGTGGGACTGCGCACCGAGCAGGTGCGCGGTGGCGGGCGCGGCCGCGCGGACGGCGGCCTCGTCGTCCGGGCCTTCGTCGGGCATGCCGCCGGCCAGTACGAGCTCGTGCGCGACCCCGCGACGGCCGAGCTCCTCGCTCGCCCGCATCAGATCGACGACCCCCTTGCGCGGCGTGAGCAGTCCCGCGTAGAGGATCCGCGGAGCAACGTTCGCGGCATCCCCGGGGTGGAACCGATCGAGGTCTACCCCGTTGTCGACCACGGAGATCCTGCGCTCGCCGAGCGCCGCGGCCAAAGCGTCGCGGGTCGGGTTCGACATCGTCAGTATGCGGTGAGCGGAGGACAGGAGCACTCGGGCGAGCGCGCGCCGTGCCCGAGTCGTGAGCCAGAGCTCGACGAGGCCGCTGTGTACGTGGAGCGCGACCTTCGCACCCCGGATCCGGGCGGCGAGGCACAGCATCCCCGCGCGGACGAGCGTCACGGCCGGAACGAGCGCCGTGTGGATGTGGACGACCTCGGCCCGTCCGGCCTCCTTCCCGACGCGCACGGTGTCGGACAGCGTCCGCCGAACGTTCGCGGAAGTCAGGCGGCCGGCCCTCGGCACCTCGTCGCGCGTTAGGTTGAGGAGGCGGATCTCGTGTCTGCTACCGAGGTCGCTCGCGAGCAGGATATGGAGGAAGGCGGCGATGCCTCCGCGGTCGGGCGGACCCTTGCCGACGAGGAGGACGCGGCTCACATGGAGCCGTCGCCGCCGGGTCCAGGAGGCGCGGTGGTCGCGGGAACCGGAGTGCTCTCGAGTCGTCGCCGCGAGCCTGCGACGGTGAGGCGGATCACGTGCAGCGTGCCGAAACCGAGTCCAACGCCTTGCGCGATGCCTCGGACGAAGAGCAACGCCGGGCTCGCCGCGCCGACGGCGCGATCCTTTCGGAGAGCCTTGATCGTGAACGGCACGGTGGAGACCGCGAACAACGCTGCGAGCGCTACCGCCGGCCACACAAGCGCCGGCACGACGATCGCCGCCGCCGCCAGGATAGGAAGCAACGGTGCGACGACGGCCTGAGCCTTCATCAGCTGGGGCGTGTGCGAGTCCGAAACGAGCTTCTCCGGATTGCGTTTGACCGCGAGCAGGCGCCAATACGCGAACTTGAACTTCTTCTTCGCGTAGGCGACTAGGCGGTTCGGGTGGAGGTGGAACACGATGGCTTCCGGCTCGAACACCATGCGTCCGCCGGCGCGTGACATCCGGAACGATAGGTCTACGTCCTCCGCACACGCGGTCGGGAACTCTGCACTGAACCCACCGTGCCCGAGGAACACGAGGCGGCGGAACGCGGCGGAGTACGTGTCGATGAAGTCGATGTCGCGGCTCCGCGCCAGTCGATCGTACTTATCCTCGTACTCGATCTGAACGAAGCGCGCGATGAGCTCGGGCTGGCGCGTCCGATAGGCGCCCTTGACGGCGATCACCTCCGGATCGGCGAATCGGGCGAGCATGTGCGCGAGCCACCCGGGCTGAGCCTCGCAGTCCGCGTCGATGAAGACCAGGAGCCTTCCCCGCGCTGCCTGGGCTCCGACGTTGCGAGCCACCGCAGGGCCGGCGTTGGGCTGCCGGAGCACCCGCACGCCCTCGAACAACTCCGCGACGGCCGCCGTGTTGTCCGTCGATCCGTCGTCGACCACGATGACCTCTCGGTCGCGCGCGTCCGGCTGAGCCGCGATCGAAGCAAGTGTGCGGCCGATCGTCCGGCCGGCGTTGAACGCGGGGATGACGATCGAAACCGGGGGATCATCGGGCATGGTCACCCGACAAGCGTATCGGGGGCGTCTCCGGCCCCGAATCCTGCGCGGGGACGAGATGGGCTACGACTTTCGCGGCCTCGGGCGTCCGGGCGACCGCTCAAGGGCGTCGGATCGCGGGCCGATACGTCGCGTAGCGGTTGATGCCCGGCCTGGGGGTCCGGCATGCCCGGCATCCCCCCGATGTCCTCGTTCGGCCGCTGAAGGGGGAGCCATGAGCGTCCGACCGATCGTTCCCGACGGCACGACCTCCATCCGCACACGGCTTGGTCGCTTCGGTTCCGCGTCCGTCACGTTCGCGGTCCTCGTGGTCGCGCTGGGGAGCGGAGCGCCCGATCCGGGGACCCGGCGAACCGGCGTCGCCGCGGGAGCGATCTTGTTCGCGGACACCGTCCCGAAACCGACGCACGCGATCGCTGCAGCGCCGCCGGCGACGTCACCGAAAGCGAAGCCGAAAGCCGTCGCTTCGAGCGGGCCCGCTGCGCACGCCACGAAGCCGAAACCGGCTCCGAAACCGCCGTCGGCTCCCGCGCCGAGCACCGGCAAGTTCTACGCCTCGACCTCCTTCTGGAACACGAAGATCCCCTCCTCTCCCGCGATCGATGCCGATTCCGCGGCGATCGTCCAGGCTTCGCTGACCGCCTTCAAGTCGAACGCCAACTTCGCCAACACCGACGCGTGGGGCATCGCGATCGTGAAAGCGGGATCGGGCTCGAAGACCTATTCGATCGGGTGCACACACTTCGACTGCGATACCCCGGTGTCGTTCCGCATCCCGGCCGGCGCGAAGCCGACGACCGGATCGGACCAGCATCTCGTGGTCATCGACGGGACCAAGGAGCTCGACATGTGGCGCGCCGAGTACAACCCAGCGACGGACAGATGGACCGCCGGATCTCGCTACATCACCAACGCGTACGGATGGGGAGCGATCTGCGGGCTCGGTCAGCATTGCAACGGCGCCGTGGCCGCCGGGTTCGCGGCCTTCGGAGGCATCCCCCGGCCGGAGGATTTCAAAGGCGAGCTGATCCCACACGCCTTGACCGTAACGTCGCCGTTCACACGCGACAACTTCATCGCGTGTCCGGCGACGCACTCCGACGGTGAGGAGAGCAGCGCGAGCGCGATCCCGGAAGGGGCCCGGATCCAGCTCGACCCAAGCTTCAACGTCTCGGCCCAGTCCTGGCCGCATTGGAAGAAGGTGATCGCGAGAACGCTCCAGGTCTACGGGGCTTATGTTTCCGACACCGGGGGCACGCTCGCCATCCGCGGCGAGGCGGACATCAACCGGCCCGGCACCTGGGCGAAGTACGGTGTTCCCGAGGGGGCCAACATCTCGGACCTCCCGTGGAGCAAGATGCGCGTCTTGAAGCTCAAGGCCTGCTGAAGCTGGCGTTTGGGACCCCGTAGGACAAAAAGCGTAGCCCGTATCACCTGCGGGAACGAGCCTGGCGGGGGGCCCGGCGACTACTGTCGAGCCAGGCGTCGGCGCCCGCGTCTTCCGAGGGACGGGAGACGGTTGCGCCACGTCCTCCACGCATGTCACCGATGGATCTGCGGAACACGCGACGGGCTCGCCGGCCCGCAGGGCGGCTCGCCTTGGTGACGCTTGCGGCGGTGCTGGCTTCGTCCATGGCGGCGCCGGCGCAGGCCGCCACCCAGGTGGGGTTCAAAGCCCACTCGTTCTCAGGATTCAACGCGGAAAGCTCCGGCGGTGCGATCACGGGTGAGAAGCCCGAGTCGAAGCTGTGGTTCCACGACAACCAGTGGTGGGGCGCGATGCTCAGCCCGGCCGCCGCGGGCGCGCACACGATCTGGCGCCTGGGGCAGAGCAGCTGGACCGACACCGGCGTCGTGATCGACACGCGTCCGGCATCGAAGGAGGACACCCTCAGTGTCGGCGGGACGCTCTACGTCGTCTCGCGCGCTTCGAGCGCGCTCGGCGGCAACAAGCTCCGGCGGTTCACGTACACGGGTAGCTCGTACCAGCTGGACGGCGGCTTCCCCGTGACCCTGCCGGGCGCCGGCGAGGAGACGCTGACCCTCGATCGGGACACAACCGGACGGCTCTGGGTGACGTACGAGTCCGGTTCGAGCATCCGCGTCGCGCACACGCTGGGATCGGACACGTCGTGGAGCGCCCCGTTCGTCATCCCGGTCGCCGGGGCCACGGGCACGAGCAGCGACGACATCGCGTCGGTGATCGCGTTCACCGACGCGACCGGCCCGGCGATCGGCGTGCTGTGGTCCAACCAGAGCAGCGACGCCGATTACTTCGCGATCCATCGCGACAACGCACCGACAAGCACATGGACCGTCGAAGTCGCGTTGAGCGGAAGCAACGAGGCCGACGACCACATCAACCTCAAGACGTCGGGCGGGCGAGTCTACGCCGCCGTCAAGACGGAGCAGTCCGGATCCACGAACGCGCGCATCCGGCTGCTGGTCCGTTCGGAGACCGGCACCTGGGGCCGCCATCAGGTCGCGGTCGTGGCGCAAGCCAACACGCGCCCGATCACGAGCCTCTACATCGATCCGGTGCAGCAGCTCGTGTACGTGTTCATGACCATCGGCGAAGGCGACACGGCGAACGGCATCTCCTACAAGGTTTCGTCGACCCAGTCGATCACCTTCCCGTCGCAGCCGACGATCCTCATCCAGGGGGCCAACGCCGAGAAGATCAACAACGCGACCACGTCCAAGCAGAACGCCGATCAAGCCTCCGGCGTCGTCATCTTGGCGTCGGACGGCGTGAACTACTGGTGGAACCGGATCGGAGGAGGAGCGCCGCCGAACACGCCGCCCACCGCGCACGCGGGATCGGCCGCCACGACGACGGGAACGCCGGTCGGGATCACCCTCACCGCCACCGACGCGGAGACCTGCGAGCTTTCGTTCTCGGTCGTGCAGCAGCCGGCGCACGGGACGCTCGGATCACTGGGCGCCCAGAGCTGCACGTACGGCGCGCCGAACACCGACCGGGTCGGCGTGACCTTCACGCCGCACGCCGGATACGTCGGGCCGGACTCGTTCACCTTTTCGGTGACCGACGGCGGCGGCGCGTCGGCTAACGGGCTCGTGTCGCTCGCGATCAGCTCCCCGTCGTCGGGGATCACCTTCCGTTCCGCGTCGAGCGCCGCGAACACACCATCCACGTCGCTCACCATCCCGACGCCGGCGAACATCGCGGCCGACGACGTCCTGGTGGCCGTCGTCGACGCGCGAGGTAACCCGACCCTCACGGCCCCCGCCGGCTGGACCCTCGTCCGGCTCGACATCAGCGGCAACGTGATGCGTCAGGGCGTCTGGGTCCGCGTGGCTGGCACGAACCCGCCGTCGAGCTTCACCTGGACCCTTTCCAACGCGCAGTCCGCTGCCGGCGGGATCTCGGCGTACGCGGGCGTGGACACCGCTGCGCCGATCATGGCGCACAGCGGCCAGATCAGCGCGTCGAAAAACACCAACTCGATCGTCGCCCCGACGATCACCACGACCGCTGAGGGCGCGATGATCCTGGGCATCTTCGGCGTCGCGAGCAAAACCTCGGTGACGCCGCCGAGCGGGATGACCGAGCGCTTCGATGTGGTGTCCAACGCGGGACCTTCCCCCGTCGTGTCTTCCTCGGCCGATGTCCAGCAACCGATCGCCGGGCCGACCGGGAACAAGACGGCCGTTTCCGCCCGCCGGGGTTGGAACATCGGTCAGCTGGTCGCGCTGAGGCGTCGTGTCCCGTAGCCGAGGAACCCCCGGAGCAACTCGCCGACCCTCCGACGAGGTGATCGTCCCCGGGTCCTTGCTTGAGGCGTTCGATGCGCTCGACGCAGCGGAGGTCGCGTGGTGCCTGCTGCGCGGCGCGGACCGGCTCGACGATCCGGACGGAGACGTGGATCTCCTCGTGGGGCCGTCCGGCATAGGGCGCGCGGCCGGGGCGCTCGAGTCGATCGGGTTCATCGAGCACCGCGCCTGGGGCTACGACCCTCACCGGTTCTTCCTTCGTGCCGGCGAGGACGGCTGGACCAAGCTCGATCTCGTCGACGAGCTTCGGTTCGGCCGGGACGCCGGTGCCCGCTTCCCTGCGCTCGACGGGGCGTTGGAGCGCAGGAGGCGAGAGGGTTCGCTCTACCGCCTCGCGCCGGCGGATGAGTTCTGGGCACTGCTGATGCACGCGTTGCTCGACAAGCCGGCGGTCGAGGAGCGGCACCGAGTCGCGCTCCGGCGGCTCGCGCCGGCCGCTCGCGACGTGCCCATGACCGGTGGGATCACGGACGCCGCCGCGATCATCGACGCCGTCCAGGCCGAGCGCTGGGAGGAGGCGGCTGCGTGGGTGACTGCGCAGGTGTCGGCGCCGTCCCGGAACGGTATCGCTCGCTCGATCGCCCGCCGGGTGGGGTGGCGACTCCCGCCGCTCGGTCGCCCGGGCGTCACCGTGGCGATGCTTGCTCCCGACGGCGCCGGCAAGTCCACGATCGTCGATCTCCTTGTGCGAGGCTTCCCGATCCCGGTCCGGCCGATCTACATGGGGCTCTACAAGGACCCGCGGCGCAAGCTCCCGCCGGGCATCGGACTTGGAGCGCGGGTCGGCCTCCAATGGACCCGATACGCGCGGGCTGCGTACCACCGAGCCCGCGGCCGGGTCGTCGTGTTCGATCGGTACACCGACGACGCCGCGCTCCCCACCACCACGAGGGCCGGCCGCAAGGACCGGATCCGTCGCCGCGTGCTCGCCGGGGCACTGCCGCGCCCGGACCTGATCCTGGTTCTGGACGCACCGGCCGAGGAGCTGCTCCGACGCAAGGGGGAGCACGACCTGGAGCGGCTCGAGCGCGATCGGCGTCACTACCTCGCCGTCGCCCAGGCATCGCCTCGCGCGGCCGTGCTCGACGCGACCCGTCGACCCGAGGACGTTGCCCGAGCCGCGTCGGCGCGGATCTGGGCCGCCCTCGCGGCGAGGTCGTGACGTGGACACGATCTCGGCCACAGCGGGGGACGCGTCCCTCCCGGTAACCGGCGACCTCTCCTCGGAGGCGACCGCCTCCCAGATCCGCGGCTCGAGCCTGCTGCTTTTCGGCCGGATCATCTCTACCGCCGTCAACGTCGTGATCCAGGTGATCATCGTTCGCTATCTGTCGAAGGAGCAGTTCGGCGCTTTCGCGTACGCCCTGTCGCTCGTCGCGCTCGGCGAGGCCATCGTCACCGCCGGCCTCGACCGCGCGATCACCCGGTTCTTGCCGATCTACGACGAGGAAGGGAAGCCGGGCAAGATGCTCGGCACGCTCGTGCTCGTCGGTGGCACCGTTCTTTCGCTCGGGCTCGCGCTCATCGTGATCACGCTCGGGCTCCGCGCCTTCTCCGGGGGAGCGTTGCTCGGGGACGCGGAGGCCGTCGGCCTCCTGTCGATCATGATCGTCCTGGCGCCGCTCCAGGCGATCGACACCGTGGCGACCGGAGTGTTCGCCGTCTTCTCAAAGCCGACGGCGATCTTCTTCCGGAAGTATCTTCTCGAGCCCGGCCTCAAGCTGATGGCGGTCGGTGCGCTCGTGTGGTCCAACAGCACGCCGCGCGCGCTCGCCGCCGGTTACGTGGCGGCCGGCATCGCCGGGACCTTGCTCTACGTTTGGGTACTGTTCCGCATGCTCCGCCGGTCGGGGATCATGAAGCGGTTCTTCCAGACGCACCTCGAGATCCCCGCCCGTGAGGTCCTCTCGTTCACGATCCCGCTTCTCACCTCCGACCTCCTCTATTCGGTGATGACGACCTCGGACGCGATCATGCTCGCCCGATGGCGAGGCGCCGAGGATATCGCCGCCTTCCGCGTCGTCCAGCCGGCCGCGCGGCTGAACCAGCTCGTCCTGACCAGCTTCGCGTTGCTGTTCACCACCGTCGCCGCACGCATGTTCGCGCGACGCAGCACGAAGGAGATGGGCCACCTGTACTGGCAAACCGCGGTGTGGATGGCCGTCCTGGCGTTCCCGATGTTCGCCGTGACGTTCGCGCTGGCGCGACCCGTCACCGAGACGATGTACGGCGTGCGGTACGCCGACTCGGCGATCATCATGTCGCTGCTGTCCTTCGGCTACTACTTCAACGTCGTGCTTGGGTTCAACGGCCTCATGCTCAAGGTCGTCGGGAAGCTCCGGGCGGTCGTCGCGATCAATGCGATCGCGCTGGTGGTCAACCTCGTGCTCAACGTCGTGCTCATCCGCGCGTACGGGCCGGTCGGGGCGGCCGTCGGAACGGCGGCGACGCTCGTCGTGCACAACCTGCTCAAGCAGGGAGCGCTCGGGCTGGCGACGGGGGTATCGCTGTTCGAGCGCAAGCACCGGAACCTCTACCTGACGATCGTGCTCACGGCGGCGGCGCTCATCCTCCTCCAGTATGCGCTGGATCCGCCGCTGCTCGCGGGGCTCCTGTTCGCGGGGCTGGGCTCGCTCGCCGTCCTGGCCGTCGGCCGGGGGTCGCTGCGCGTTGACGACACGTTCCCGGAACTGATGCGCTACCGGCTGGTTCGGATGATGGTCGGGGGCGGGGGCAAGTGATGCTGGACACGACGCGCGCGGGAACCTTCGTCGCCGGGAGCAACCGTCTCGACGGCGCGTCCGGGGCCGCCTGGCTGGCGCTGCTTCCCCGGCAGGAGTTCGGCAGCGTGCTCGTCCTCGGGGTTCCGGGCAAGCCGGTCCTGGCGGCACTCGCCCGCGCCGCCGGTGCCGTGACGGTTCGCTGCCGGACGGGACGCGAAGCGCGCCGTGCCCGGGTGATCCTGGCCGGCTCCGCCGCGCAGATCGTCGGAGAGATCCCCCAAGGACGCTTCGACCTCGTCGTGGTCGCCCGTTCCGAGGCTCGCTCGTTCGATGGAGCGCTCGCAGGTGACGCGACCGTCGTCGTGGAGGAGTCCGGCGCTCCTCGGCGCGGCCACGGCGCCACGAACGCCACGCGGATCGCCTTGCGGCCGGCCGTCGGCGAGATCACCGCCGCCGTCCCGGAATCCTCTCCCAACGCGCGGCGCGCACTGGAGCGGCGCGGCCTGTGGTCCGGCTCGGTGGTGATCCGTGCGTTCGGCCGCTCGCGCGAAGTCGGCGGGCCGTGGCTGCGCGCGCTCCGCGAGCGCAGGCTCGTTGTCGGCGCTTCAGGGCCGCCCGCGTACCTGCGACGCATCGCCGCCGGTGCCGGCATCGACATCGACGCGTGGGACTGGGCGATGTCGGCGCCGGGACGGTATCGGTCGAACAAGATCTCGTTCTTCCTCTTCGAGCCCGGATCCGCCGAGCCGAAGCTGGTCGTCAAAGCGACCCGCGATCCCGATCTCAACGGACGCCTCGAGATCGAGCGGGGGGCGCTGGATCATCTCCGCGCCGCTCGCGTCGTCGATCCGTCCACGATCCCGCGCGTCGCGTTCTCCGGCGTGGAAGCCGGGCGCGCCGTGCTCGGGCTCACGGCCGTCGACGGGAGGCCGTTCACGGCGGCGACCCGAGCTACGGCCGACTGTCCCCATGCCGCTCGCGCGTTCGGATGGCTCGTCGACCTCGGCGCCGCGACGGCGACCCCCGCGTCCGGAGCCGAGCTCGCCGCGCATCTCGGCGACATCCTCGACCGGTTCCTCGGCCTGTACCCCGTGGGGGCGGCCTACCGATCGATGCTCGAGGCGCAGATCCGCGTCATAGAGGATTCGGCGTCGAGCTTCCCGTCGGTCCTCCAGCACGGCGACCCCGGCGTCTGGAACCTCCTCGTCGCCGAGGACGGGACCGTCGCGTTCCTGGATTGGGAGGCCGCGGAGCACCGCGGCGTCCCGCTGTGGGACGTGTTCCACCTGGCGCGCAGCTTCGCCGTCGCCGCCGGTCGGACCGGCGGAGAGACGAACATCATGCGTGCCATCGAGACCATCCTGTTCGCGCCGACCCCGATCAACCGGATGGTCGCGGATGCGATCGGTCGGTATCGCGATCGCGTCGGCGTTCCGACCGAGCTGATCGAGCCGCTGTTCCATACGTCGTGGATGCATCGCGCGCTCAAGGAGGCGACGCGCTTGCCGAAGGAGCGCCTCGAGGGCGGCCACTACCTCGCGCTGCTGCGCCGCGGCATCGACCTTCGAGACACCGCGGGCGTTCGCCGGTTGCTCGGCGGGGGAGAGGGTTAGTCGATGCGGATCCTCGTCTGCGCGGAAGAGGCGCTGCTGCCGCCGGCCACCGGCTTCCGGATCGCCGTCGAGTCGCTCGTGGAGCGTCTGCGCGACGCGAACGACGTACGGGTGCTCGCACTGCGGGTTCCCGGTCAGAACGATCCCGCCCCCGAGGGGACGCGGCTGGTCGACTGGCGGCCGGCCGGGACGATCACGGACGCGGCGAGGCTCGCGCGCGCGCTGGCGATGCGCAGGCCGCTCCGGGTGGACGCCTACGCCGACGCGTTGCGTCCCGCGCTCGCCGAAGAGCTGGCGAGCTTCCGCCCCGACGTCGTCCACCTGTCCTCGGGCCGCGTGGCCGCGCTCGGGGGCATGCTCCTCGACGTGCCGTCGGTCCTGGGGGCATTCGACGCCGCGCACCACAACGTCGAGGCGAGAGCGGAACGCGCCTCGGGCATCAAGGCGATGCTGCTGCGAGGCGAGGTGCGTCGCTGGAAGCGCTACGAACGAACCGACTGGCACCGCTTCACACGCGTGACCGTGTCGAGCGAGGAGGACCGCGCGACGCTGACCGCCATGGATCCTCGCCTCCGCGTGGTCGTCATGCCGCTCGGGATCCACGTCGGATCATTCGCCGGACGCCCCGACGAGAAGCGAGACGACCGGCGCATCGTGTTCCACGGCGTGATGGACTACGCGCCGAACGTAACCGCGGTCGAGTTCCTCGTCCGGTCGGTCCTGCCGCGGGTGAAGGCGGCGCGCGCCGACGCGCACGTCGCGATCGTCGGTCGCGATCCCTCGCCCGACGTGCGAGCACTCGCCGGTCCCGGCGTCGAGGTCACCGGGTCCGTCCCCGACATCCGTCCGTGGCTCGCGGGGAGCCGTGTGTTCGCGTGTCCGATGCGCAGCGCCACCGGGGCGAAGACCAAGGTGCTCGAGGCGATGGCGTCCGGCTTGCCGTGCGTCGTCTCCCCACTCGCCGCTCGCGGCATCGGTGCGACGCCGGGCGTGCATCTGATCGAAGCGTCCACCGAGGAAGACTTCGCGGATGCGCTCGTGCAGGTGCTCGACGACGACGACCTCGCCGGCAGGCTGGGCGCTGCGGCGCGCGCGTTCGTCGAGTCCGGGCACGACTGGAGTTCGGTCGCTCGCATGCACGAACGGCTCTATCGAGAGATCACGACCGAGACGGCCGCCGTTCAGAGGGAGCGCGCGTGAGTCGCGTCGAGGCCGAACGACGGGTCGAGGCCGCCGACGTGGTGGTCACCGACGACGGTGACGGCCACGGCCGCTCGGCGCTCGCGGCCGTGCGCGCGCTCGCGACCGCCGGGTACCGCCCGGCCGTCGCACGATCCGGCCGATGGTCGCTCGCCGCCGCGTCCCGCGCCTGCGTGCGGACGTTCGAGGTCGGGCCGGTTTCCGCGCCGGGATTCGCCGACTCGGTCGGCCGCGCGGCCCGCGAGATCGGCGCGCATGCGATCTTCCCGTCGAGCGACACATCGCTGCTCGCGCTGGGCGAGCCCGTCGGCCATCTCCTCGATAAGGCGCGGCTCATCGAAGCCGCGAAGCGTGCCGGGATCCCCATGCCCGAGACGCACATCCACGAAACCGCCGAGGACCTCATCGCGTCGGCCGGCCGGCTGACCTACCCGGTCGTCGTGAAGCTTCCGATCTCGCGCGTCCCGGCGCGCAAGGTGTCGGGTGCCGCCGAGCTCGCGGGAGCGGCGGCCGTACCCGGTCCCTTCCTGGTCCAGCCGTTCATCGACGCCCCGGTGTGGGCCGTCGGCGGCGTGATCTGGGACGGCCGGCTCGTCGGCGCCGTCCACCAGCGGTACCTGCGAACCTGGCCGGTCGATTGCGGAACGGCATCCGCGGCCGTGACCGCCGAGCCCGACCCCGCGATCGAGGAACGCCTCGTGGGGTTGCTCGACGGGTACGAGGGGATCTTCCAGGCTCAGTTCGCCGGCGAGTTCCTACTCGATCTCAACCCGCGCGTGTACGGCTCGCTGCCGCTCGCGGTCGCGGCCGGCGCGAACCTGCCGGCGATCCTGTGCGACCTCAGGCGGGGCGAGAGCGTCCCGTCCGTCCGCGCGCGCGCCGGGGTGAGCTACCGGTGGATCGAGGGCGATCTGCGCGCGCTCCGCAGCCTCGTGCGCGGCCGGCGGCTCGGTCCGGCGGCCGCCGTGCGCGCGCTGGGCCCCAGGCGCGGGAGCGCGCACAGCGTCGCGTCGCTCCGCGATCCCGGGCCCGCTTTACTGCGGCTGCGATACGTGATGCGAGGGCGCCGGTGACCGACGAGGAGCTGATCGCGCGGCTCCCGACGCCGGAGCACAGGGCCAACGGGATCCCCGACGAGGACACGATGCGCCGCCGTGAGCGCGCGGCCGCAGCCGCCGAGAAAGCGCTCGCAGATCTGATCGCGCCCGACGGGGTCCGCACCTCGCCGCTGGGGGCGGGCTGGTCGAGCGACGTGGACCTGCACCTGATCGGCGAGCCGGAGCCGGGGCGGCTGGAGGGGCTCGGCTGGATGCCGTTGGACCGCCTCCTGACGGCCGTCGGAAGCCCCGGGAGCGGCCGGTGGGCGGTCATCGAGCGGGGAGAGGTGCTGGGGACCGCAGACCTTCATGCGGCAGCGGCCCCGGCGGATCCAGTGCAGGGCATCGTCGAGCGCTGCCGTCGGCGCCGCGAGGTGCGCCTGCGCGAGGTGCTCGAGCTCCGCGAGCTGGTACGCCGCGGCATGCAGCTTCCCGCCGACCCCGTGATCGCGGCGGCCGCCGACGCGGAAGCGTCGCTCGGAGGTGATCTGCTCGCCGAGCGCCACACGGGCAACGCCCGGCGGCCCCCGGTCCGGCTCGCCGGGTCGACCGCGCGGCGGACGGCGAGGCGGCTGCTGCGCCGGCGCCCGCCCACCATCGGGATCGCGCTGAGCGGCGTCGACGGATCGGGGAAGTCGACGCTCGCGCGGCTCTTGCTGCGCGACCTCGGGCGCTTGGGGATCCCGGCGTCGACGGTCTGGACGCGGCCGGGGATGCGCATCGCATGGCTGGAGCCGATCGCGCGGTCGGCGAAACGCGTGCTGCGCGAGGACGCGGAGCCCGGCGTTCTCCGGGTCGCGGCCGAGCCGGATAGCACGCTGCGTTCCCGGCGCGGGCTCTTGGGGTGGACCTGGGCCGCGCTGGTGACGTCGTCGTTCGTCCGCGACGTCCGCCGCCGCGTGCGAGCAGCCGAAGGTGTGGTCGTCTACGACCGGCACCTGCTCGACGCGCTCGTCACGCTCTCCTTCGCGTACCGTGGCGTCGACCTTCGGCGGCACCGTCGGTTCGTGCGTCGCCGGATGCCGCCGGCGGCCGCATGCTTCTACCTCGACGCGGCCGCCGAGCTGGCGGTGGCTCGCAAGCCCGGAGACGCGATCGGCCCGGCGGCGGTGCAGCGCCAGCTCGAGGGATACGCGGCGGAGCTCGCGGCGATGCCGGATGTCGCCGTGCTCGACGCCTCGCTTCCGGAGGAGGAGCTCGCGCGACGGCTGCTGGCAGCGGTACTCGGGGCGGGAGAGCCGCGGCGGGTGGAGGACGTCAGGGGCGAAGCGTCCGCAGAACCCCGTCCACGTTGATCGCGAGCCACCGTTCGTCGGCGGCTCGCGACGGGTGCCGGGACACGGTCCCACGCAGCTCGCCGGCCCACCAGGCGATCGCGAGAACGTCGCCGGGGATCGTCGCCGACGCGCCGTCGAGCAGCGACCGGTAGGCCTCGTCCCGCCACGGGTGGCTCTCCCAGATCTCCCCCAGCTCGCAGCGTTCCGCGATGCGTCGTCCGGTCGCGTGCAGATGCAGGAGATCGGCACCGGGAACGGCTCCGGGATCCCACGCGTCCCAGTCGACGACGCCGCTCAGCCGTCCTCCGTCGACGAGCAGGTTGCCGACCCACAGGTCGCCGTGCCGCAGCACCGACGGGAGTGCTCGGAGCGTGCCGCGCAGCGAATGGGCGAGCGCTCGCAGCGCGTCCGCGCGCTCGGGCAGGAGCGCCGCCAGCGCCTCGAGATCCCTGCGTGGGGCGGCCGGCGGGCCGTTCCCCGGCGGCAAAGCTGCGCAGAGGGCGGCCGCGTCACGGGAAACCTGCGCGGATCCGCCACCGGGCCGGCGTCCCGGCAGCGCCGTCTCGAGCGACCACGAAGCGCCGGCTGCTTCGCCCGTGGCCAGCAGGCGGGGGACGGGGATGTTGTGCGGCGACAGGTGCGCCAGCGCGGCGGCGCCGCGGGCCGGATCCCCGGGAGCCCCCGCGACGCCCACCCGCAGCACGGCCGCTCCGTCGCCGGCGCGAACGCGAGCAAGGATCGAGCCGCTCGAGGAGAGGTGGAGTGGCCCCTCGGACAGGCGCACCCCCGCCACGTGGACGGCCGCGTCGAGCACGCGAGGCCGGGGACCGGCGAGGGGAAGCTCGACCACCGCACCGCCGAGCAGCATCGATCGAAGCGCGTTCCGGCCCCCACTGCCGCCCAGGGTCTGCGGAGGGATCCGATGCACCCGCGCGCCGCGTCCACGCCGGGCAGCTCCGAGTGCGCGCTCCCGAGCGAAGACCGCACGCAGCGCGGACGCCCGCCGGGTCCCCGACGGGAGCGGCGAGCGCCCCCAGACGATCGCGCGGGGCGTATCCCGGGCGGGCAGACGCCAGCGGTCGCCGGCGGGCGCGAAGACGCCGGTGCCGTCGGAAGGACCGAGCAGGTACGCGATCCGCTCGATCGGATCTGGAGAGGTGACGTCCGGGGCCGAACCCGTCGCCGGCTCACCCGGCGACGAACGGCTTGAGCTCATCCCTTGAGGTTATCCCGCCAGATCTGGATCGTCCGCGCGATGCCGTCGTCGAGCGAGACCTTCGGCTCCCAGCCGGTCGCCTTCGAAACCTTCTCG
Organism: Actinomycetota bacterium; assembly: GCA_040905475.1. Taxonomy (NCBI): domain Bacteria; kingdom Bacillati; phylum Actinomycetota; species Actinomycetota bacterium. The sequence continues at coordinate 9,797 of JBBDRM010000019.1, read as the reverse complement.
TGGCTCGAGTTCAGGTAGAAGATCTCGCCGGGCCGCTTCGGGATGGTGTTCCAGTTGATCCGGCCCTTCCAGTCGAGCTGGCCGGCGATGTTGTCGGCGAGCTCGCCGATCGTCAGGCCGTTGTCTGGACCGGTGTTGTAGACCTCGCCGTGCAGCTTGTCGTCCGCAGCGGAGTTGATGAGCTCGACGTAGAGGTCGAGGAGGTCGGTGATGAAGATGAAGTTCCGGACGGGATCCTTCTCGCCGAGGTTCACCGTGTCGCCCTTAAGCATCTGGGTGAGGATCCGCTCGACGATGAAGTAGTCGTTCTCTCTCCGGCCGAAGCAGTTCGTCTGACGAAGCATCACGGCCGGGAAGTTGTACGCGTACTTCATGTATTGGAGATACTTCTCGGAGGCGAACTTCGCGACCGCATACGGGCAGGCCGGGTGCGGGTCGAGCGTCTCCTCGAACGGGCCGTCCGGAGCCTGGTGGCCGTAGACCTCCATGCTCGACGCGAAGATCATGCGCTTGAGGTCGGGCAGGATCTTCAATGCCGCCTCGGAAAGGTTGATCACCCCCATGTAGTTCGTGTCGGTGACCTCGTGCGGGTGCGCGAACGAGTACGCGACCGGTGTCACCGCGCCGAGATGACAGATGATGTCGGGGCGGAACTCGCGGAGAGCCTGCGCGACGCTGTGGTAGTCCGTCACGCTGCCGTAGTGCATGTCGACGCGACCCATCAGGCGCTGGACGCCCGGGTAGTTGAGACGGTTCGTCTGGCGAAGCAGCCCACCGACGTGGAACCCGTCATCGAGCAGCCGCTCCGCGAGATAGGAGCCGATGAACCCGCTCACGCCGGTTACGAATACCTTGGTCTGGGTCACGGGATTCCTCCTACGTTGCTAGTTCGTCCCATCCGGCGCCGGCTCTTTCGTGTGGCCGTTTCTCGTGATGGGATCCAGATGGATGCGGGCGGTGGCCACGTCCGGATGTCCGTTGCCGGTCGTCGATCCGTTCATCGATCCGTTCGCGCGGCCGTTCATGTTGGCGAGGGTTGCCGAGGACTCGGTGTCGGTGAGGTCGATGACTTGCGCGCTGAGGTCGACCATCTGCGCCGACTTATCGGCACGGAGCGCCGTCGCGACACCCGTAAAGATTGCCTTCCCGGTCCTGCTCAGGATCACCAGGTCGCGCCAGAGCGACCAGCGCTCGATGTAGCGGTTGTCGAACCGGGCTCTGTCCTGGATCGACGTGTCCCCGTTGAGCCCGTGGATCTGCGCCCAGCCCGTCAGGCCGACGGGAACGCGATGACGGTCCTTGTAGCGGGGGATCTCCGCCGCGAACAGATCCACGTAGTACGGTCGCTCGGGGCGGGGCCCGACGAGAGACATGTCGCCCTTGAGGACGCTGATCAGCTGGGGAAGCTCGTCCAAGTGGGTCGCCCGAAGCAGACGGCCGATCGACGTTTTCCTCGCGTCGCCGTTCACCGACCACGTCGTGTCCGCATCGTCGTTGACGAGCATCGTGCGGAACTTGAGGATCTCGATGACGCGGCCGCGATGGCCGACGCGCTTCTGGCGGAAGAAGACCGGCCCGGAGCTGCTCAACCGAACCATCGCCGCGAGGATGAGGAACAGAGGCGCCGCGACAAAAAGGGCGGTCGCGGCGACCGTGGCGTCGACAACCCGCTTGAGGCGCCACGTCGCTCCGCGGGTCGCCACGCGATGGAGCTTCACGAGGGGGATCCCGTTGACATCGTCGGCGTTCCCGTCGGTGCCGACGCCGAGCTCGAACAATCGCGGGACGACGTAGATGTCGAGCGGCATCTCGTCCCAGGTGCGAAGCACATCGATCAGGTCTTCTTCCTTGCCGGGGCCGAACGCAACGACCAATCGCGTCGCTGCGTGACCGTCGACGATGTGGGGCAGCTCGCCGATCGAGCCGAGGAAAGGAAGCGGAAGATCGCGACCGTTGCGCTCGTCGACGAAGCCCACCGGGCGCAACCCGTACTCGGGGCTCCCCTGGAGCGTCTCGGCGATCTCCGCTGCAACGGGACCTCCGCCGAGAACGATCGTCGGTTCGAGTCCGGAGCCCCGTCGTCGGAGTAGCCGGACGACCTCGTAGCCGATCGCACGCGCGGCGACCACGAGCCCCGCCGCGATGGCTGCCGACTGCGCGAGGCGGCCGGCCCCTTCGCCGAACCCTTCGGCTGCTGCGCCGCCGATGCCCGCGGCGCAAACGGCGGCGACGAGCATCGGAAGCTCGTCGCTGACGGCCGGATCGAGGCGGCGTCCGTGGCCGCCGTGCAGGCGCAGGAGAGAGAACGCGACCACGATCGTGATCCAGCCGATCGCGTCGAGGGAGTGGGCCAATGCGAACGCGCCGATCAGGGCGGCCGCGTCGAGCGCCGGAGTCACAAAGAGTGACCTCCGGAGCGGACGCCTACGCTGTTGGAGGAATCGCGAAGCGAACAACTTGATCCGTACCCCCCGCAGGAGCCCCGCTTCTTCTCGGAACGCGCTGGTAGCAGCACCGAGCGTACAAACCGGGACAGACGATCCCCTCAACCCGCATGATGAACTTGCCTACGCTTTTCGTCCCAACGGGATGTATAGGGCGCTTACTGAGCGAGTTGCGGGCCGCGTCCGGCAGCCGCAACGGGCCGGGTGGAGCGGACGCGGAGCGCGAGCGCGACCGCCTCGAGGCTGGACCGCACGTGAAGCTTGGCGAAGATGTTCTGGACATGTGTGCGGACCGTGTTCGTCGAGAGGAACATCCGCTCCGCGATGGCCGACCGGTCCAACCCGTCGGCCATCATGTCCAGGACGCTGCGCTCGCGTGGCGTGAGCCGGCCGAGGCGCTCTTCGTCCTCGTCGACGATGCGGCGGGTCGTCAAAAGGTCGCGCAACACGCCGGTTAGGAGGCGTGGAGGGATCCAGCTCTCGCCGGCGGCGACGCCTCTGATCGCGCCGAGTAGCTCTTCGGTCGGCGCGTCCTTCGTGACCCAGCCCGCGGCTCCGGCCCGGACGGCCTCGCCGACCCTGACGGGATCGGTCAGGAAGCTCACGACGATGATCGCCAGCGCGGGATAGGCGGCCCGCAGGCGCGATGCAAGATCGATGCCGTCGTCCCCCCCCAGCTCGACGTCCATGAGAACGACGTCGGGATCGAGCGTTTCAACGGCGTCGAGCGCTTGGGCAGCCGTGTTCGCCTGGCCGACGACGCTCAGATCGGCCTCTGCCTGGAGGCGCGAGGCTATCGCTTCGGCGAAGACTCGATGATCGTCGACGATGAGGACGCGCAGGACTTTCACCATACGTACCTTCCAACGATAACGGCTCGTGGGCGACCTGCGAATGGGGGAAAGGGTCTACGCCACGCGAAGGAACCCGGCCGAAAGCGCCGGGGCGGCGGAAGCGGAGCGAGCGGATCGGATCGAACTCCATTCACGAGGGTCTCATTTCCTTATCGACCAGGGGAAGCAGGATTTTGGGATTTTGGACCGGTTCAGATAGGACTTGCAACTCTTTGCGGCAATTGACCACAGGTGGTAGTGTCGTCATTCAGATTACGTAGCTGGGGGGCTGCGTCCGCGTGGGCGCCGGGGGAGTCGTGCAGTTGGCTTCGAAGACGCATGGCCGGGTTTCGATGAAGCCCCACCGCCGCGCCAACAGTTCCCTCCAAGACGTCTGTCACGACCTTCGCCAGCCTGCAGCGGCCATACTCGCGCTCGTCGCGGCGGCCGAGGCGCACAGCGACCTCCCCGACGAGATCCGCGGTCGGCTCGAGCAGATCGGATCCGAAGCTCGCCACATCTCCACGATCGTCGGTCAGGCGGCGGGCGAGGGGATGACCTTCCGCCCACTCGACGCCGGGGACTGCACCGCGAAGGTCGTTGAGTCCGTCCGCGCTTCAACGCCCGGTACGATCACCGTCGTTGCCGAGGCCGGGACGATCGTCGTGGCCGATGCCTCGGTGCTCCGGCGCGCTTTGGGAAACCTCCTGGATAATGCGATCCGTGCAGCCGGGGCGACCGGAACCGTCCTGGTCACCGTGGGCACGTACGATTCGTGGGTGCAGTTCGACGTGAACGACTCGGGTCCGGGGTTCGGCTCCGGGCCCGTAGGCATCGCGGGCCTCGGCCTCGGGATCGTCGAGTGGCTTGCCGGCAGCCACGGCGGCGATCTGAGCTTTCTCGAGAGCCACCTCGGCGGTACGCTCGCCCGTCTTCGGCTCCCGGCAGCTCGCACGGGATCGACCCAACTTCCAAGGAGCCGTCCGTGAGGATCCTCCTCTGCGACGACCACCGTCTCTTGGTCGAAACCCTTGCGGCCTTGCTCCGGGCGAACGGCCACGAGATCGTGGGCGTTTCGTTGACCCCGGAGGAGGCCGTCGAGGTCGTCCGGACCGAGCAGGTCGATGTGTGCGTGATGGACATGAGCTTCGCGGGCGCTGGGGACGCCGGGATCGACGGCATCCGGCGGGTCGTGGAGGCGTCCCCCACGACCAAGGTTGCGGTATTGAGCGCGTCGGGTGAGCCGGACCTCATCGCGAAGGCTCTGAGCGCAGGCGCCGGCGCGTATCTCCTGAAGTCGGAAGACGTCGATCGGATCCTCGCCACGATCACGGCGCTCGCGCGTGAGCGCATGGAGGATCTCCCGGTTACCACGCCTCGCAGCACGGAGCCGACCCAGGGTCAGCAGTTGCGTTTCATGACCCCGAGGGAACGCGAGGTGTTGACCCGGCTCGTGCAGGGGCAGAGCACCGTCGCGATCGCTCGCGAGATGGGCGTGGCCTACAGCACTGCGCGCACGCATATCCAGAACGTGCTCACCAAGCTCGGCGTGCACTCGAAGCTCGCCGCGGTCACGTTCGCCGTTCGGAACGGTCTCGTGGCGCCGCTCCCTCGCAACGGGAACGACACCAAGCGAAACGTGGTCTAACTCAGGGCTGCCGCAATCAGCAGGCCGCTATTTGTGCGCTTCTTCTTTCGCCTTCTGCGCCTCGGCGACGACCTTCTCTTGCACGTGCGACGGAGCCTCCTCGTAGTGAGAGAAAGCGACCCGGAAGGTCGCGCGGCCCCCGGTCTTCGACCTCAGGTCGATCGAATACCGGAGCACCTCGCCTTGCGGGACCTTCGCTTTGATGTGCGTCCAGCCGCGTCCGACGGGCTCCGAACCTTCGATGCGCGCGCGTTTCGACGACAGGTCGCCCATGATGTCGCCGACCGTATCGTCCGGCGTCATGACGTCGAGATCCATGATGGGCTCGAGCAGCACGACGCCAGCTTCGCGCGCGGCATCCTTGAACGCCTGACCTCCCGCGAGCTGGAACGCGATATCCGAGGAGTCGACGGAGTGGAACTTGCCGTCGAAGAGCCTCGCCTTGACGTCGACGAATAGGTAGCCGGCGAGCACGCCCTCCTCGAGCGCCTTCCGCGCGCCTTTCTCGACCGACGGGATGAAGTTGCCCGGGATCGCGCCGCCGACGATCGCGTTCTGGAACTCGAAGCCGGCCCCACGCGGTAGGGGGGACAGCTCCAGGGAGCACACCGCGTACTGGCCCCGACCGCCCGATTGCTTGACGTGACGACCTTGAGCGGAGGCCGTTCGCTTGATGGTCTCGCGATACGCGACCTTGGGTGGGAGCGTGTTCACCTCGACGTGATGGCGCGCCAGCCGGTGAACGATGACGTCGAGATGAGCCTCGCCCATCCCCATGATCAGCGTCTGGTGCGTCTGGGAGTTCCGCTCGTGACGGAAGGTCGGGTCTTCGTCGGCGAGCTTGTGTAACGCGATCGACAGCTTGTCCTCGTCGCCCTTGGTCTTCGGCTCGATGGCGACGGCGAGCAACGGTTCCGGGAACTCCACGCCTTGGAGCACAAGGGGTGTGCCGCGCGTCGCAAGGGTGTCGCCGGTGATCGTGTGCGAAAGCTTGGCGAGCGCTCCGATATCGCCGGCCGGCACCTCGGAGACCGTCTCCTGATGCTTGCCCCGCAGGGTATGAACCTGGCCGACCCGCTCCTCCGCGTCCCGGGTGGCGTTCAAGACCGTCTGATCGGGGCGGAACGTGCCCGAGTAGACGCGGAAGAAGGTGAGCTTGCCGACGTACGGATCGGACAGGGTCTTGAAAACGAGAGCTGCCAGCGGGCCTTCCGCGTCGGGCGGGAGCTCGCTCTCCGCGCCACCTGTCGTCGCCTTGACTGGGAGCCGCTCCAGGGGCGACGGGACCTCATCGACGATGAAATCCGCGAGCAGGTCGACGCCGATGCCCTTCGTCGCGCTCCCGCACAAGACCGGAACCGTGATGCCGGCCGCGATGGCTTTGCTCAGCGCCGCGACGATCTCCTTGGTGTCGATCGTGCCGCCTTCGAGGTAGCGCTCCATCAACGCGTCGTCGGTCTCGACCACCGACTCCACGAGCTTCTCGTGCAAAGACGCTTCGTTGGCCGAAAGGTCGTCGGGGATCGCCGTCTCGCTGCGAGCGCCGTCGTCGTAGGTGAAGGCGCGATCCCCGAGGAGGTCTACCACGCCGCGGAAGTCGTGCTCCTCGCCGATCGGCAGATGAAGGGGAGCGACCTTGTTGCCGAAGGTCTCGGTCAGCTCGTCCATCGTCCGCTGGAAGGAAGCGCGCTCACGGTCGAGCTTGTTGATGAAGAACGCGCGAGGGATACCGAGGTGCTCGGCGATATCCCAGGCGACGCGGGCCTGGACCTCGAGGCCTTCGACCGCGGAGATGACGATGATCGCGGCGTCCGCGGCACGGATGCCTGCTTCGGCATCGCCGACGAAGTCGGCGTAGCCCGGCGCGTCGAGCAGGTTGATCTTGTGGTCCTTCCACTCGAAGGGCGCGAGCGAAAGGGAGATCGAGATGCCCTTCGTCACCTCGTACGGGTCGAAGTCGCTCACCGTGTTGCCGTCCTCGACCCGACCCGGCCGATTGATGGCACCGGCGACATGGAGGAGTGCCTCGGTGAGCGACGTCTTGCCTGCTCCACCGTGGCCGACGAGCACGACGTTCCGGATCCGGTCGCTGGGATACGTCTTCACAGGCCGATCCTTTCGTTCACCGATGGACGCACAGCGGTTGAGCGGGGCGCCATTATAGCCACGCCGCTTCGAGCCACGGCAGGCGCGACCGAGGCGCCGCACGCGCGCTGACCTGGGGTTACGACGCGCGAGGGTTATGCTTACGCCACCGATGCTGTCGAACGCGCGTCAAGCCGTCGCGAAGATCGCCGAGCCACTCGCCCGAGTGATCGACGCCACGCCGATAACCCCCAACGGGATCACGATGCTCGGCCTGGTCGGTACGCTTGCCGCCGCCGTCTTCGTCGCGCAAGGCGAGTTCGGCGTCGGAGCCGCGTTCTTCGTCCCTTCGGCCTTCCTCGACCTCTTCGACGGTCTGATCGCCAGGCGTCGCGGGACGGCGAGCCGGTGGGGCGCGATGATCGACTCGGTCGCCGACCGGTTCGGCGAAGCTTCCCTGCTGATCGCGCTGGCGTATCGCTTCCGCGTCGAGCGGCCGCGCCTGGCCGGGGTCGTCCTTGCGGCGCTCGTGTTTTCGTACCTCGTCTCCTATGTGAAAGCTCGAGCCGAGAGCCTCGGTTTCCGGTGCGAAGGCGGATGGGCGGAACGCCCCGAGCGAGCCATCCTCTACGGCACCGCGCTGCTGATCGTCGGCGCCGTCGAGCCGGCGATGTGGGCGCTCGCGATCCTGGCCGCAGCAACCGTCGTTCAGCGACTCCTCATGGTTCACCGGCAGGCCGCCGCGGAGCGCGCCCCCGAACGGAACATGTAGAGATGGCGGGCGAGACGCGCCGCGAAGGCGTGCGGCTGAAGCTCATCGGGGTCGCGTATCTCCTCGTGTGGCGGTTGGCGCGCGCGCTCCCCGAACGGCTCGCACGGAAGCTCTTCGACTGGTCGTCGGGACGCTCGTATCGGCGCAATACGCGCCGTCGTGAGGTCGTACGGGAGAACCTCCAGCCCGTCGTCGGCTCGGGCCCGCAGCTGGACCAGACGGTGCGCGAGGCCTTCAACAGCTACGGCCGTTACTGGATGGAGACGTTCCGGCTGCAGGACTTGTCCGGCGAAGAGCTCACCGAGCGGTTGCACGGCGAGGGCCTGGAAACGCTGGCGGAGATCCACGCCCGGGGCCGGGGTGGGGTGCTCGCGACGCCGCACCTCGGAAACTGGGACACCGGAGGTCGCTGGGTCGCAGAGCGGTGGCCGCTGACGGTCGTCGTCGAAGTGCTGCGCCCCAAGTTGTTGTTCGACCGGTTCGTCGAGCACCGCCGCGGGCTCGGGATGACGATCATCCCGCTCGTCCGGGGTGGCGACGCCACCGCACGATGCCTGGAGAAGATCAAAGAGGGCGGATACGTAGCGCTCGTGTCGGACCGCGACCTCTCCGGCTCCGGCGTCGAGGTGAAGATGTTCGGGCGCACGACCAAGATGCCGCCCGGGCCGGCGGTGCTCGCGCTCCGAGCGGGCGTCCCCTTGATCCCGGCATGCATCTATCAGCTTCCCGACGGGAACTGGCACGCGTGGGTGATGGATCCGATCGACGACGGCGTCACCGGTGAAACGCCGGAGAACGTCGCGCTCCTGACCCAACGGATGGCGAAAGCGTACGAGCAGCTGATCGCCCGCGAACCCGAGCAGTGGCACGCGTTCTCGCCCATGTGGCTGCCGGCCGGGGCGTCGGCCTGACGCCTTGAAAATTCTCCCGTGAAGGTGCTGGTGGTCTGCCCGTACTCGTGGGCAACGCCGGGCGGGGTAGGTGCGCACGTCGCCAGCCTGGCGGCCGCCCTTCGAGACCGGGGCCACGAGGTTCGGATCGTGGCGCCCGACGCGGCCGATGCTCCGGGGGTCACCTCGGTCGGTCGCAGCGTCCCGATCCCCTACAACGGATCGATCGCGCGCCTCGCCTTCGGACCGCGGGTCGCGATGCGGATACGAGTGGTCATCCGCCGGTACCGGCCCGACGTTGTCCACGTTCACGAGCCCTTCGCGCCGAGCGTCGGGCTGGCGGCGCTGCTGGCTACTCGCCTGCCGGTGGTTGCGACGTTCCACGCGAGCGCGCCACGATCGAGGGCGTACCGGATCGCGTCGCCGGCCCTGCGCCCCCTGTACCGGCGGCTCGCCGGCCGCATCGCCGTGTCCGAGGAGGCTCGCCGGACCGTCGAGGAGGCGCTCGGCAACGACCTGCGCGTCATCCCGAACGGGGTGGACTGCTCGCGATTCGCCGGGCTGCCGGAGCCCGCGGGCTCGACGGTCCTTTTCATAGGCCGCTTCGAGCCGAGGAAAGGCGCACGCGTACTGATCGACGCCTTCCCGGCGCTGAAGGATCGCCACCCTGAAGCGGCGCTCATCATGGTGGGGGAAGGATCGGAGCGGCGCGCGTGCGAAGAGGCGGTGCCCGAGGCCCTGCGCGAGCACGTCACATTCGTCGGCCGCGTGGAGCCGTGGGAACTCGCCCAGTCGATGGGCCTCGCGGCCGTCGTGTGCGTGCCTTCGCTCGGTGGGGAGAGCTTCGGGATCGTCCTTCTCGAAGGGATGGCCGCCGGGAGGCCCGTGGTCGCCTCGAACATCCCCGGCTACGCGGCCGTGCTCCGCGACGGCGTCGACGGGCTGCTCGTTCCTCCCGGCGATCCCACGGCATGCGCCGAGGCGCTGGCGCAGGTTCTGGACGATCCCGCGCGCGCGAAGGCGATGGGAGAGGCCGGCCGGGAACGCGCCTACCGCTACGACTGGCCGGTCGTCGCCGGGGAGATCGAAGCGGTGTACGCGGAAGCCCTGAAGTCGGTCCCGGAG
>JBBDRM010000018.1 GCA_040905475.1 Actinomycetota bacterium | reverse complement strand
TCCTTGCGGATCTCCGCGTTGAGGTAGCCCGCCCAGGAGATCAACGCTTCCTTGGTCGGGAAGTCCTCCGACAGGTAGCAGTACTCCTCGGAGTAATCGTCGAAGCGAGCGGCCTCTATCTCGGCCTTTGATTTGCCCTGGGCGAACGTGTCGTACAGCGGCGTGCCGCGGAACACGACGAGCGGGAAGAACGTCGCCTCGGTGAACCCGGCTTGGCGCAGGATCCGCACGGTACGGAGCATCGATTCCTTCGACTCGCCCGGCAGCCCGGCGATGAACGTCAAGATCGGCTCGAGTCCGATCTTGCGTGCCAGCAGCGCGCCCTCGAGCACGAGCTTCGAGGTCTGCCGTTTCATCACGATGTCCTCGAGGATCTCGTCGTTGAACGACTCGCTCCCGAACGCCATGTTCGAGAAGCCGGCCGCCTTCATCTTGAGCAGCGTCTCCTCGTTCACGGCGTCGGCACGGGTCTGAACGTTGTAGTCCCATCCGATGTCGGCGATCTTCTCGCACATCTCGAACAGGCGCGGCTTGCGGAGCGTGAAGGTCGCGTCGCCGAAGTAGAACTTGGGCTTTCCGACGGTGCGGTAGTTGTCCCAGCAGTACTGGACGACCTCACGCACGTAGTCGGGCGAGTGGAAACGCACCTTGCGGTTCCAGATCGTCGGGTCCATGCAGAACGTGCACTTCTCGGGGCAGCCGCGCGAGGTGACGTACGACGAGCCGATGAAGTAGTCGCCGTTGGGCTGCAGCGTCTTCAGGAAGTGGTGACGTTCGCGGATCTTGAACCGGTCGCCGGCCGAGTACATGTGCGCGAGCCGGTCGAGGTCGCCGATGCGCGGCATGTCCATGTTGTGGCCCGGCTCGCCGCCGCCGACCTGGTACGAGATCCCCATCGTGTCGAGCTTGCCGGTCTTGTGTTTGCCCTCGGCCAGCTCCGCCATCAGCTGGATGATCGTGTCCTCGCCCTCGCCGCGCACGACGATGTCGGCGTACCCGTCGAGGATCAGCTCGAACGCGTGCATCGTGGCGTAGTTGCCGCCGGTGATGAACACGGCGTTGGGCGCGGCCTTGCGCATCTCGGCGATCAGGTTCTTCACGCCCTTGACCATGTAGTAGTACGACATCGGGATCATCACGACGTCGGCGCCCTTCAGCCGGGCCGCCAGGTCGTCGCTCATCGTCTTGATGAGCCCTTCGAGCTCGTCACGCGCGGCGTCGTCGTGCTGGTGGTCGTCGGAGACCGCGAACCACCGCTCGTCCCAGTGGTCGGCGATGATGTTGACCAGGTCGTAGTCGATGCCGTGCTGCTTCAGCGCCGCGGCGATGTACAGCAGGCCGTACTCGGGGGTGATGATCGCCCGGTCGCGGTAGCTCTTCCAGAAGGGCTCCCACGAGGGGTACGGCCGCCGCACCAGGAACGAGTAGGCGAAGGTATCGCTCACCAGGACCGTCCGCATCGTTCCTCCTTGAGCTGACGCCGGCATCAGATTCGTCGCGCGAGTCTACACGCACGCTTTGAAGGGGCACGAACACGGCTCGTCGTCGATGGGTATCCTCCCCCCGTGCGCGTCGTCGTCGCTCCGAACGCCTTCAAGGGATGCCTGACCGCCAAGCAAGCGGCCGAGGCGATGGCTCGCGGCGTGAAAGCCGCGGGGGCGGACGCCGTTCTCGCTCCCGTGGCGGACGGCGGAGACGGCACCTTGGATGCACTGGTGGCCGGGGTCGGCGGAAGCGTGATGGGGACCATCGCGCGCGGCCCGCTCGGGCTCCCCGTCCGGGCGCACGTCGGGATCCTGACCGACGGGACCGGCGTCGTCGAGATGGCCCAAGCCTCGGGCCTGACGCTCGTTGCGGCGGGGGAGCGGAACCCGATGCGAGCCTCCTCCTACGGCACCGGCGAGCTCATCCGCGCGGCGCTCGCGCGTCGGCCGTCTCGGATCCTGGTCGCCCTGGGTGGCTCGGCGACGGTGGACGGCGGTACCGGGCTCGCCCGGGCGCTCGGTCTGCGGTTCCTCGACGTGGAAGGACGTCCGCTCCCCGACGGAGGCGGAGCGCTCGAGCGGCTCGCTCTGATCGACAAGACCAAGCTCGACCCCCGCGTCACCGCCACGCCGCTCGTCGTCGCCTCCGACGTGACGAATCCGCTCCTGGGGCCCGAAGGTGCCGCGCGGGTGTTCGGCCCCCAGAAGGGCGCGAGCCCCGACCAGGTCGAGGTCCTCGAGCGCGGGCTCGAACGGCTCGCCGAGCGGCTCGCCGAGGATCTGGGCGCCGATGTCGCCGGCCGGTCCGGGGCGGGTGCCGCCGGCGGGACGGGCGCCATGCTGATGGCGCTCGGCGCCGAGATCCGACGTGGCGTCGAGGTGGTCCTCGACGCGCTGGGGTTCGCCGACCGGCTGAACGGCGCGGATCTGGTGCTGACGGGTGAGGGAAGGCTCGACCGGCAGACGCTCGCCGGGAAGGCGCCGAGCGGGGTCGCGCGCGCGGCTGCGGAGGCCGGAGTTCCGTGCGCGGCGATCGTCGGCGCGTCCGAGCTCGAGCCGGCCGAGGCGGGGTTCGTCGCCATCCGCTCTCTCGTGGACCATTTCGGCGACCAAGCTGCGGCTATGTCAAAAGCCGAAGGAGGCCTCGCCACGCTGGCAGCCGCAATGGTCCGTTCGTTCGCTTCGGCCCGGTCCAGACCCTGAATCCGTCCATGATCCGCTGGTGAGGGCTCCCGGAACCGTCCTTCGCCCGGTATAATCTGACGTGCGGGGTCGGAGAATCCCCCGCCCCGAAAAGGAGAATGAGCATGAAGCTGAGCGACACCGCTGCCGTGAAGGTCAAGGAGCTGCTCCAGCGCGAGGCGCCCGAGCAGTCGGGGCTCGCCCTGCGGGTTGCGGTCCAGCCGGGCGGCTGCTCAGGCCTCCGCTACTCGCTCTTCTTCGACGACCAGATCAAGGACAGCGACCAGACCACCGAGTTCGGCGGCGTCCGCCTCGTGGTGGACAAGATGAGCGCGCCGTACCTCTCGGGCGCGGAGATCGACTACGTCGACACGCTCCAGCAGTCCGGTTTCACGATCAACAACCCGAACGCGCAGTCGACGTGCGCGTGCGGGGACTCGTTCCACTGAGTCCAAGCGCGATCTTCGAGGGGCGGCGATGAGCCGCCCCTCGTCCGTGCAAGGGTCACCCCGCGTCACCGTCATCATGCCCACCTACCGGCGCCCTTCCTCGCTCGCTCGCGCCCTCGAGGGCCTCGCGCGACAAGAGGCGGGTTTCGAGTGGGAGCTCGTCGTCATCGACAACGACGACGCACCAGGCGCCGAGGCCGTCTTCGCGGCCCGCGAGGGGACGTTCGGCGGCCGCGCGCGGATGGTCAGGGAAACCCGGCGCGGCTCGGCGTACGCCCGGAACCGCGGGATCGAAGAGGCGCGGGGGGACGTGACGGCGATGATCGACGACGACGTGGTGCCCGCGCCGGATTGGCTCGCGAAAGTGGCCGGGCCGGTGCTGTCGGGGCGCTGCTCTGGCGCCGGAGGTCTGGTGCTGCTCGACCCGTCGGTGGAGCGGCCGAAATGGTTCGACGAGGTCGCGGTCGGCGGCTACCTCGCTCGCTGGGACCTCGGCGCCGAGGAGCGTGAGCTGTCGGCGAAAGAGTTCTTCCTGACCGCCAACTGCGCGTTCGACACCGCAAAGCTGCGCGCCTCGGGCGGGTTCGAGCCGTCGCTCGGTCCTCGCGGGGGCACGCCGCTGGTGAACGACGACGCGCTGCTCGTTCGCAGGGTGCGCGAGGGCGGAGGTGAGGTTCGGTGGGTGCCCGATGCGGTCGTGTTCCACGAGCTCCCCGCCTCGCGTCTCAACCGCCGGTACTTCCTGCGTCGGGCCTACGCGCAGGGGCGTTCCGATTGGATCCTCGACCGTGAGACCTTGTCCGACCGCAAGTTCGGCGCTGCGCGCGTAGCGACCTCTTGGCTGGGGAGCGAGCTAAGGCGTCGAAGCGGCGAGGGGCTACGCCGCCCCGAGGTCGCGTTCCATGCGGTCTGCGACGTCGCGCGGACCATGGGCGCGCTGCGCGAGGCGGCGAGGATGACACTCATGCGGCGCGCGTAGCGCTACGCTTGCGCCGTCGCGGCGCGAAGTGCCCATCGACGACCGGTATCGCGAGCCCGCCGACAAGCCCTCGAACGATGCCGGCGAGCCGGTACAGGGCCGCGATTGCTCCGTACTCGTACCGCTTGCGGATGCAGTTGACGAAGTCTAACAAGCCCCATCGCCAGAGCACGTCGCGCGCAACCGCGCGCGCGTGTTGTCGGTCGGCGCGCATCAACTTCGCCAGCCGGGCGCCGGCGCCGATGCCGTAGCCGAAGTCGAGCTTCAACCGCTCCCGTTTGGAGCGCCACTGGTCGTGATGCGCGAGGATCGATGGCTCGTAGCGGCCCGGAACGCCGGAGGCGATCAAGCGATCGAACAGATCGAAGTCTTCGCCGCCCTTGAAGGGGACGCCTGCGCCGAGGAGCTCGTCGAATCCGCCGATGGATGCCAGCGCGCCGCGCCGGGCCGCGAAGTTCCCTGAGATCCCTTCGTGACGGGCGGTTCGCGGCTGATGATCCAGCGCATCGGGCGCGTCGACGAGCGCGATCGGATGCGCGGCGCCGGCCTGCTCGGGAGGGGGCAGCACCTTGCCGGTAACGAACCCGAGCCCGGGCTTCATGGCGAACGCATCACGCACGGTCTCGGCCCAGTCGGGCGCTACGGTCATATCGTCGTCGACGAATCCCACGACCTCCTGGGTCGCCGCGCGCCAGCCGGCGTTGCGGGCGCGCCCAGCGCCGGGGAGCTCGGCCTTGAGATACCGGGCGCCGACCTCGGCGGCGATCGAAACGGCTGCCTCGTCGCGCGAGGCACTGTCGACGACGATCAACTCCCCGGCGTCCCCGAGACTCTTGCGGATCGAGGCAAGGCAGCGGCGCAGCATCTCGGGACGGTCCCGGGTCGGGACGACGACGCTCAAGGGGATGCTCATGGCGGGGGAACTGTAGCGAAGGCGTCGGTCGGCGTCCGGCGCTCAGGCGCCCGGCGGGTCGAGGTCGAGGTCGGCCCAGATCGCCGTCTCGAGGTAGCCGTTCTCGTAGGGGCTCCCCGAGCCGGCGAGCATGGCGTGGCCCCGCTCGGTCAGCCGGGCCCGGTTCGCGACGGCGTCCAGGGCCGGATCGTCGGCGAGCACCCACGGCGCCATCGCGATCGTCTCGCGCTTGAGGCCCGAATAGCCGAGGAGCTTCGGGTCGTCGCACGGCGCGTCGGCGGCCGGGCTCGGCGGGCACCCGATGAAGTCCTTCGCTCCGACGAACGCTTGCGGGACGTTGCCGGCGCAGGTATCCACGCCGCCGAAATCGCATCGCTCGAAGATCACCGACTGCCCGTCGAAGGCGAGGTCGATCAGGTTGCCGACCATGTGCGGCGTGACCGCGTAGCGGATGTTCGTCACGCTCGGATCGGCGACGGCTCGCCACGCCGAGTCCATCCAGGACAGCGCCTGCCACGCGTCGGGATGCCAGCCGAGGTCGATGTAGTCCACCCAGCAGCATCCGGGGTTCGCCTCGGGCTGGAGGAACAGGTTGACGCCGCGCTGGTCGAGGCAGCGCATCCACGTCGTCCGATCCGCGCAGCCGTCGCCCGCGAACGGCTGGCCGAAGTCGTTGCCCCACTCGAACGCCGGCAGGCTGATCCCGAAGCCGATCCGTGTGGCGGCAGGCAGCGGATGCGTCGGCGATCCCTCGCCGGGAAGTGGGAACGGCCCGGTGTTCTCGAGGCTCATGTCGTTGTCGTCTGTGAGATCGAGCAGCATGCGCTCGATCGAGGTGATCGGCGTCTTCTTGGTGACGCCGACGAGGTTCGACCGCGGGTCTTCTTCGGTCAGCCCTTGCGCCGGATCGAGCGCGTACTCGCCGAAGCGAGCGGCGGCGTACGGCTCGACGCCCGGGTTCGGCGACCACATGAACGCCTTGTTGTGTACGTTGATCCCCGCCGCGCCGTCGCCCTGGTCGTCGGGGAATCCGGCGCCGCCGGAATCGACGGCCTCGTAGACGGTGGACAGATCGCCGCTGAGGTAACGGGGGAGAAGGTCGGGGTCGATGAGCAGGGCGGCGGTCGGCTTGTCGGCGACCCGCACCTCGCGGAACTCGGCCTGGTTGTTCGAAGCGACGATGTAGATGTCGTACTTCCGCGCAAGGTCGCTGAAGGTCTGCATGAATGCGCGGACCATCGTGTCGGTGACCGCAGCAAGGATCAGCCGCTGCGCGCTGGTCTGCGGCTCGCTGAGCGCGTAGTACGCGAGCTGCGGCGCGTAGGCCATCCCGACCCCCGCGAACGCTGCGATCGCTCCGACGAGGTTCTGCGGGTCCTTGACGGGGCCGGCCGCGACCGTCCGGGCGACCAGGCCGCGCGTGCCGATCCCGAGCGTCGCCAGGCCGATGTCCTCGTTGAGCACGACGACGTTCGGCTGCGTCGCCGACTTGTTCGGCACGACGTAGTCGAGGAGGAGGCACTCCATCTTGTGGAGGAAGGTCTCGTAGCTCGTCGCGTAGGAGATCTCCTGGCGGTACTGCATCGCGAACACGCGGACATCGCCCGCTGGGTCTTCAACCCCGGTGGCGTTCTGGGTGCGGTTCCCGACATGCGTCGTGCCGCAGTCGATCTGCTCGTCGCCGATACCGGGCTGGAATGTGGCCGCGACGAGCAGGCTCAGCGCCAGCGAACGAGCCGCGAAGCGTCTCACCGTCTGAGTGTGATGCGCTCGATCTCGGCGCCGCCGGCGCGCAGTGCGCGGATGGTCATCGTGGCCACGCCGCCGGAGTCGGGCGGCGCGACGTCCACGGCTAGGAGCGAGAGGTTCAGGTAGCGCTTCGCCGACCACGGCGCCAGTTCCGGCACGCGGAGGCCGCCGACGATGGTCACGTAAGACGCCGGGTAGAGCGCGAGCTGATACGCGGCCTGTCCGCCCCCGCCGGCGGTGATGTACGTCGTGCCGTCGACGGCGGGCGCTATCGTCGACCCCGACGGCGCTTTGCGGGTGAGCTTCCCACCGCGGATCGGATGCGTGCGCTCGTAGCAGTGGTTGTGGCCGTTGATCACGACGTCGACGCTGAACTGATCGAACAACGCTCCCCACCGCTCTCGCGGCCCGGCGTCGGAAGCATGCACAACGTTCGTGCAGTACGAGCAGTTGTGGTAGCCGACGACGATGAAGTCGAGCCCCGGATCGGCGCGCATCGCGGTGAGCGTTTCCCTGAGCCAGGCGTCCTGCGCTCCGCCGGTGTAACCGCGGTTCGCGGAGAGCTCGTGCGAGACGTCGTTGCCGTCGAGCGCGATGAATCCGGCGTTGGCGTACCGGAACGAGTAGGTGCTCGCCGACACGCCGTTCCCCGGAAGCACGAACCGCGAGAGGTAGGCGTCGTAGCCGAGCTCGCCGTAGCCGTACTCCATCTCGTGGTTCCCGACGGTCGTCATCCACGGCGCGCGCGCGGCCTGCGGGCTCATGATCGCGAGCCACGCGTCCCACACGCTCTGGTCGGTGAGGATCGGTACGAGGACGTCGATCGGCGGCGCCGGCTTCAGCGGGTTCCCCGTGCCGGTTCGGAACGCGTAGCAGAGGTCGCCGACGTGGAAATGGAACGCCGGGTTCGCCGCAGCGACCGTCTGCGTGGTCTCGGCGGCTCCGTCGGACACGCCCTGATCGCCGAAGGCGGTGAACGTGAAGGGAGCGATCGCTGCCGGCGCGGTGCGGAACATCTCGTCGGCGCTCTCCCCGCCGGCGTGCCGGACGCGATAGTGGTAGGTCGTGCCCGGTTGGAGGCCCGTTATCGGGACGTGGTGATAGTTCGTCGGCGTGCCGGCGACCGCGCGGGTCTCGGCCGCGAGCGTCGTTCCGTAGTTCGTGTCGAGACCGAGGTCCATGACGGCGTTCTGCACCGGCTCGGCGGTGGACCAGGAGACCGTCATCGACCGCTGCGGGTCGGCGCCGTAGACGAGATGGCGACCGGCGGGAGGTACCGCGGCGAAGCCGGGCCGCTGCCACAGGACGGGCCCGGCGACCACGGCGCCGGCGCCCAGCGCTCCGGCCTTCAGGATCGAGCGCCGTGAGACCCGGCTCCTGCCCAGGGTCTCGTGGATCTCTGCCATCGACAGGCGGCCGATGTGCTCCTGAGGGATGGAGCCGAAGGGTGTCTCCATCCGACTTAGGTTCTCGGAATGGGGGGTGATTCCCTGCCGTTCACCCGGCGGCCTTGCGGACCAGGAACGCCCAGCCGCGCTCGCGGTCTTGGCGACCGAGGTACTCGTGACGCTTCATCCGGCACCACACCGGGATGTCGACCTTCGCCCCCTCGTCGTCGGAAAGGAGCTCCAGCAGCGAGCCGGGCGGGGCCCGTTCCACGGCTTTGGCGAGGTCGATGACCGGGATCGGGCAAGCCGTCCCGAGCGAATCCACGACGAGCGGTTCCTCGTCGGCGTTCATCGGCCCGGCGCCTGGCTCATGGCCCGCACCTTCTCGACGATGCCGGGCAGCTCGTCCAGGAGGTACGAAACGTCGTCTTCCGTCGTCGTGCGCCCGAGCGACACCCGAACGGAACCGTGGGTGAGCGCGTTCATCGCGGCGAGGACGTGCGAGGGCTCGTCGGCCGACGACGTGCACGACGATCCGGAATGAACCGCGATGCCGCGAGCGTCGAGCCCGAGGAGCAGCGCCTCGCCCTCCACGTACAAGAAGCTGAAGGCGACGAGGCCGGGCAGCCGGTCGATCGCGAGGCCGTGCAGAATCGTGTCTGGGACGCGTTTCGGGAGCTCGTCGCGGATGCGATCCGACATCGCGCGAAGGCGCGGCGCTTCGGCCGCGATCTCGTCCACGCGTACCGCGAACGCGGCGGCCATCCCGGCGATCGCGGGAAGGTTCTCCATGCCCGAGCGGCGGTGGCGCTCGCGATCGTCGCCGGGGAGTGTCGGGCGGACGCGCACGCCCCGCCGGGCCCAGAGGAACCCCACGCCTTTCGGGCCGTAGGCCTTGTGCCCGGATCCCGACAGCAGATCGACGCCGAGCGCGCCCACGCTTACCGGCCGGTGACCCACCGTCATGCACGCGTCGGTGTGCATCAGCGTGCCGGCATCGCGCGCGATCGCTGCCGCCTCGGCGACGGGCTGGATCGTTCCGACCTCCTGATTGGCGTGCTGGATCGATACCAGCGCGGCGCCGCCCGCAACGGCCTCGCGCAGTGCCTCGAGGTCGACCGTCCCGGCGCCGTCCACCGGGACCTCGACGACCTCGAACCCCTCGAGGGAGCGAGCCGCTTCGAGCACGGCCGTGTGCTCGACGGAGGAGACGACGACCCGGGCCGGCCTGCGGGCAGCGACACCTGCTCGCGCACCGGCCACGATCGCCAAGTTGCAGGATTCGGTACCTCCGGAAGTGAAGACGATCTCCTCGGGGCGGGCTTCGATCGCGGAGGCGACCGACGCGCGGGCACCGTCGAGCTCGATCCGAGCGACGCGCGCCGCGCCGTAGAGCCGCGAGGGGTCGGCGAAGACCTGCCCGGCGACCCGCGTCATCGCCTCGAGCGCCTCCGGTAACACCGGCGTCGTGGAGGCATGGTCCAGATAGACCTCGCGCACGGGACGAGTATAGGTCGCGGCCTCGGCGTTGACCTGGGGCGATGTTGGAGTTTCCCGCTCTCACGGGGATATCATTCCGCCTCGCGATGCCGGCCTTTGGGAAGACTCCGCCCCGAGGAACCCGAGAGTCTTCCCTCGACCCTCGCGAGGCTCCGAAGCGGTTCGAGGGACGCCGCTCGTGCGACGTGTGCGGCACCCGGCTCTCCGCCTACAACGAGGGACCCGGCTGCTGGCGGCACAGCGTCGTCGTGCCGTGGCGAGGGCCGTCTGGGAAACCGAAGCTCGACTGAAGAGCGTAGAATGGTGATGCGGTCGCGATCGGAAGCGTTCATCGCGGCCGCTTCGCACGGTGCAGGGACGCGCGGCGGGGCCGCGGAAGTAGGAGGAGATGGCGAAGTCCGCTGAAGAGCTCCACAGGGTCGTCATCCGGTTCGCCGGCGATTCTGGGGACGGGATGCAGCTCACCGGCGACCGCTTCACCAACGTAAGCGCCATCCTCGGCAACGATCTTTCGACGTTGCCCGACTTCCCGGCCGAGATCAGAGCGCCGGCCGGCTCGCTGTTCGGCGTATCGGGCTTCCAGATCCACTTCTCGGACGAGGACATCCTGACGCCCGGCGACCAGCCGAACGTGCTCGTCGCGATGAACCCGGCCGCACTCAAGACGAACCTCGGCGACCTGCCCCAGGGCGGGATGCTGATCATGAACGAGGACGCGTTCACCGAAGGCAACCTCAAGAAGGCCGGCTACAAGTCCAACCCGCTCGAGGACGGCTCGCTCGACGGCTGGCAGGTCTACAAGGTCAAGATGACCACGATGACCGTCGAGGCGACCAAGGGCATCGAGGGCATCACCAAGAAGGACGCCGAACGCGCGAAGAACATGTTCGCGCTCGGACTCGTGTCGTGGATGTACACACGGCCGACCGAGCCGACGATCGTGTGGATCAACAAGCGCTTCGCGAAGCTCCCGCACATCGCCGAGGCGAACGTCGCCGCGTTCAAGGCCGGCTACAACTTCGGCGAGACCGCCGAGCTGTTCGCCCATCAGTTCCAGGTCAAGAAGGCGAAGCTGCCGCCGGGGACGTACCGGAACATCACCGGCGCGACCTCGCTCGCGTGGGGCCTGATCGCCGCCGCGCAGCGCGCGGGGATCCCGCTCTTCTACGCGTCGTACCCGATCACGCCGGCCTCGGACCTGCTGCACGAGCTGTCCAGGCACAAGAACTTCGGCGTCCGCACGATCCAGGCCGAGGACGAGATCGCCGCAGCCGGGATGGCCGTCGGCGCGTCGTTCGCCGGAAACATCGGCGTGACGGGGACCTCGGGACCCGGGCTCGATCTCAAGGCCGAGACGATCGGGCTCGCGTTCCAGCTCGAGCTGCCGATGATCATCGTCGACGTGCAGCGGGCGGGCCCGTCGACCGGGATGCCGACCAAGATCGAGCAATCCGACCTGATGCTCGCGATGTACGGGCGGCACGGCGAGTCGCCGCTGCCGATCGTCGCAGCCTACACGCCGGCGGGGTGCTTCGAGGCCGCCGTCGAGGCGGTGCGGATCGCGATCAAGTACCGCACGCCTGTCATCCTGCTGTCGGACACGTTCTTGACCAACTCGGCCGAGCCGTGGCGCCTCCCCGACGTCCACGATCTGCCGGATATCCCCGTCGAGTTCGCCAAGGAGCCCAACAAGGACGGCGAATTCTGGCCGTACCTGCGCGACGAGAACCTCGCGCGGCCGTGGGCGATCCCCGG
>JBBDRM010000017.1 GCA_040905475.1 Actinomycetota bacterium | reverse complement strand
GCGAACGCTTCCGCGTTCGCGGCCTACCACCACCTCTTGCAACGACGGCTGCCGGAGATCGAGGATCTCGTTCCCGGCGCGCGTACGCTGCTCGTCGTGCTGAAGCCGGACCGCGAGCCGTCCGCGGTCCTGCTCCAAAGCCTGGAGCGCACTTCGATCCCGACCTATCGAGCCGACGCGACGGTCCACGAGATCCCGGTGCGGTACGGCGGCGACGAAGGACGCGATCTCGTCGAGGTGGCGCAGCTGCACGGCATGACCGAGGACGAGGTGATCAGCCGGCACTCGGGCGCCTCCTACGTCGTCGGCTTCACGGGTTTCTCGCCGGGATTCCCGTATCTGTTCGGGATGCCGGAGATCCTGGCGACCCCGCGACTCGCGACGCCGCGCACCCGGATCCCATCAGGGAGCGTGGGCATCGGCGGCTCCTACACCGGCATCTACCCGCAAGCCACGGCAGGCGGGTGGCGGCTCATCGGCCGAACCGACCTCGCACTGTTCGATGCCGGGCGCGATCCACCGGCGCTCCTGCTTCCGGGCGCCGCCGTGCGCTTCCTCCCGACGTGAGCGTGCACGTCCTCCGGCCGGGCGCTTCGACGACCGTGCAAGACCTCGGCCGGCCGGGCTGGGGAGCGTCGGGCGTGCCGCCCTCCGGCGCGATGGACGAGCTTTCGTTCCGGGCCGCGAACCTGCTCGCCGGCAACGACGAGGGTGCCGCCGCGCTCGAGATCACGATCGCGGGACCGGAGCTTCTGTTCTCTGATGAGCACGTTTGTGCGCTGGCCGGAGCGCCCGTCGAGGCGCGCATCGACGGCGAGCTCGTCCCCGCCGGCCGTTCCTTCGTGATCCCGGCCGGTACCGCGTTGTCGATCGGCACGACGAGATCCGGCGTCCGTTGCTACCTTGCCGTCGCAGGAGGGATCGACGTGCCGGTTGCGTTGGGCAGCCGCTCGACGCTCGTGGCTGCGGGGTTCGGCGGGCTGGACGGCCGTGCTCTGAAGACGGGCGACGTGCTCTCAATCGGACCCGCATCGGGGAGTCCGCACTATCAACGCGCGCTCGCGTCCGGCGCGCTGCCCGAGACCGCCCGGGAGACGATCCTTCGCGTGGTACGCGGCCCACAGGAGGACGCGTTCACGGACGAAGGCATCGATACGTTCTACTCGAGCGCCTATCGCGTCTCGCCGTGGTCCGATCGAGCCGGCGTGCGGTTGGAGGGAGCTCCTATCGGGATCGCCGGCGCGGCGGATCTCGATCCCGAGGGCGTGGTCACCGGCTCCGTGCAGGTTCCGGCCGACGGCATGCCGATCGTTCTTGGCCCCGATCGGCCCGCCACGGGCGGATACGTGAAAGTCGCGACGGTGATCTCGGCGGATCTCCCGGTGCTGGCGCAAGCGAGGCCGGGCGATACCCTGCGCTTCGCGACGATAGATGTTGAAGACGCGCGTGCGGCCCGGCGCGAGCGCCTGCGAGTGCTTCACGAAGGCTTCGAGGGGCTCGGATGACGATCGATCTGAACGCCGACGTCGGTGAGGGGAACGACGACCTCGCGATCTTCCCCCTCGTCACCTCGGTGAGCATCGCCTGCGGAGCCCACGCGGGCGACGAGGCGACGATGGATCGCTCGATCCGCGAGGCAGCCCGGCTCGGCGTGGTCGTGGGTGCGCACCCCGGCTATCCCGACCGAGAAGGGAAAGGCCGTCGAAGCCTCGCAGCTTCGCCTGCCGAGCTGCACGCCTCCCTCCTCGAGCAGATCCGCACCCTCGCGCGGATCTGCGTGAGGCAAGGCGTCCCCCTGGCACATGTCAAACCTCACGGCGCGCTCTACAACCAGGCGGCGGACGATCCTGCGCTTGCGGACGTCGTCGCGAACGCGGTGAAAGCCGCGGACCCCACCCTCCGCCTCGTCGGCCTCGCGGGGTCGGCGCTGCTCGCGGCGGCGTCGGATGCCGGCCTCTCCGTGGCAGCAGAGGCGTTCGCCGATCGTCGTTACCTCGCGACCGGCCGCCTCGCGTCGCGCGACCATCCGGATGCGCTCATCGTGGACCCGGCAGAAGCCGCTCGCCAAGCGGTTGCGCTCGCCACCGGACAGGAGATAGGGACGCTCGACGGCGACCGCCTGAAGGTCCGTGCGGAAACGATCTGCGTACACGCCGACACGCCCGGCGCGGTCGACATCGCGCGCGCCGTACGGCTCTCGCTAGAAGAAGCCGGCGTGCAGGTTGCCGCCCTGCACGCCGGCTGAGTTCCGAGCGTTCTTACGGGCAGGCCCGGCCTTCGGCCTCCATGCCCCCGTGCGCTTGCTGATTCCTCTTGTCGATCAGCTGATTCATGACGCTCAGCACAACGACGTTGTTCGCGTCGCTGATGACGAGCGTGACGATGTCCCCATTGGGGGGCTGGCCTTCGCCTGCATCCACGAATTCGAACTGGGCGGTCGCCCCCGGCACCCCGTTCAAGGTCCCGACGGCGGTCCCGGAGATCGTGTCGAAGTCTGCATTCGCCCCGTTCGGTATGCCGAGGTTATCGGAACAGGTGATGGAGGTGTACGAGGTGACTACGAACTCGTTGTCGTCCCAGTTCGCCACGAGATGCGGTGACTGATTGCTCGGCTGGCCGGGGCAGTTCAGCTTGTGAAGCTCGTAGTCGAGGTCGAACGCTTCGACGGCGCCGCCGCCCGTCATGAAGCCGTCGATGATGCAGGTCACGGGCGGTGGCGAACCGACGACCTGAGCGAAAGCCGGCATACGCATGCTCTGCACGACCGGCGGTACCCAGATAGCGGCGCCGCCTACGATCGCACCGCGCTTGATGAGCTGTCGCCGTGAGATGTTGGTCTTGGTCTCTTCGTCAGGCATGTCTCCCCCTGCTTCCGCCAACCGGTCCTATCGGGCCGGGCTGTTCCTGTTTCCCCTGATGAACGGTACATCCGCCCGTCGAGGCCCACAATGCGCAGAGCGAAGTAGAAACCATACGTAGAGTGCTCGAAAGATGGGTAAAAGGCTCATTTGCGAGGGTGCCGTCAGTGCTTGGTCCGCTCCGTCGCCGCCTCGGGTGGACCGCTCGCATCGGCCGAGCCGTCGAGGTTCCCGATGGCCTCATCCTGAGCAGGGCGAAGATCGATGACCACATCATCACCTGCCGGCGCCGCTCGCTCGAGGACCCGTGCCAACAGGTGATCCGCCGGTACGCCGTACAGTTCGGCGAGCCGACAGAACCGGTCCAGCGAGATCGACCGTTCGCCACGTTCGTAGCCACCGACGGCGGAGGCCTTGAACTCCCGGGCCGAGCGCAGATTCAAGTCGCGCAGAGCCAGCCCGGCTTCTTGCCGGGCGCGGCGCAGCTCGTCGCCTACTGCTCGGAGGAATTCCATCAAGGGATCGAAGAGGTTTCGTTGGCGGTCATGACCCCGGCGCGTGCCCCAAAGACGCGGATCACCATGTGTGAACCTACTCGGCGCACGGGTTCGATGGGACGTCGAAACGTTGTACCTTTCCTACGCATCCACCGGCTCGCCCGTCGGGATATCGCACCATCCGGCGCATGGCGGCGATTGGGAATCTTCGATCCATTGCGACACGTGACCGTATTGCACGGCCTCAGGCGGCTCGCGTACTATGACCGCGCTCCGCGGCCGAATCTCACAGGTGCGGGAGTCGCCCAGGGGGATCCAGTCCCCGAAAAGGGGGAGTCACCATCCGGATCCTGATCGTCGACGATCACCGCCTATTCGCCGATGTGATCCGCTCCGTCCTCGAGGGGCACGGGATGGAGATCTTGGCGGTTGCATCCTCGGTCGAGGAGGGCCTTGCTTCGGCGCGCCGCGAGCATCCGGACGTCGTGCTCATAGACCTTGGGGTGCCCGACGGAAGCGGTATCTCGCTGGGACGAACGATCGTCGGCGAGTTGCCGGAGACGAAGGTGATCGCCCTGACCGCGCTCAACGATCCGAAGGTCGTGGCTGAAGCGCTGCGGGCGGGATTCGTCGGCTACCTCACCAAGGACACGCCCCTCACCCAATTCGTCGCGATGATCGAGGCGGCTGCAGGGGGGGAAGTCGTGATCCCTCAGCGGCTCGCCGCCGTCGTGGTCGGTGCCCGAACCACAGAAGAGCGGAACGCTTCCTTGCTGGCCGGGCAGCTGAGCCCCCGGGAACGCCAGGTGCTGACCCTGCTCGCGGAGGGAGCCAGCAGCGAGGACATCGCCGGGAAGCTGTCGGTCAGCCCCAATACGGTTCGAACCCATGTCCAGAGCATCCTGACGAAGCTCCAGGTGCACTCCCGGCTCGAGGCCGCGACCTTCGCGGTGCGCTACGGCATCGTCAAGGTGCCCCGGTCGACGGGCTGAACGTTTCATTCGCTTCGTCCCGTTGCTCTCATCCATTTGAACGAGTTCTAATACGCAAGGCGCCGCGTTCGGCTCTCCGCCGGGCTGCATAGCCTGAATTCTGGCCGGTGGTTGCAAGAGGGGATGGGGATGACTGACGGGGGTCGAAGGATCCGAGTGCTGCTCGCGGACGAGCAGGCGCTCTTCCGTGAGGCTTCGCGGGTCGTCCTGGAGAGTCTCGGGAACCTCGAAGTGGTCGCGGACGCGGGCGACGGCATGACCTGCGTCTCCGAAGCCGAACGCACCCTCCCCGACGTCGCTTTCATCAGCATTGACCTTCCGGGCTACGACGGGATCCGCGCGGCGGCCATGATCCGCGAGCGCCTCCCGGAGTGCGGCGTCGTGCTGCTCGCGCGGGACGAGGAGCTCCAGACCCTCGTTGCTGCGCTCGAGGCCGGCGTCAGCGGATTCCTGACCAAGGATTGTCCCCTCAGCGAGCTCATCGAGGCCGCCCGGGCGGTTTCGCGCGGAGAGACCTTGATCCCCAAGTCCATGCTCGGTCCCCTGCTCGGCAAGCTCATCCGGCGCCGGCGCCAGCAGGACGAAGCCTTGAACACGCTCGATCGCCTCACCCGCCGGGAACGGGAGATCCTGGCTCTGCTCGCCCAGGGAGCGGACAACCAATCGATCGCACAGGATCTCGTCATCAGCCCGGAGACGGCGCGGACCCACATCCAGAAGATCCTCGGCAAGCTCGGAGTGCATTCTCGGCTCGAAGCGGCGGCGTTCGTGGTGCGCAACGGCCTCCTCGAAGAGCTCACAGGAGTCACGGCCGGCCCGGCCGGCGCGTCGCTTACCCCTCGATGACCTCTCCGGCCTCGCGGCCGAGCCTGCGGGAAGATCTCACCACCGTGGAGCTCGACGGCGAGGCGATCGTCTACGACGAGACGAGCGGCGAGCTCCACCACCTGAATCCGGCCGCAACGATCGTGCTTTCCCTGTGCGATGGATCCCTTTCGGTCGAGGAGATCGCCGCCGCCGTTTCCGATGCGTTCGAGCTCACCCTCGATCACGTGCTTCCCGATGTTCGCGCCGCCGTCGAACGGTTCGGGCAGGCCGGCCTGCTCTCGTAGCGGTTCCGGGACGCCCCGCAACGGCCTGCCTGGGCAGGCGCCCATCCGACGTGGTAGGTTCCGCGCCGCGCTTGATAACTGCAGTCGGCGGAAAGGCCCATGGAGGGAGTCACGCGAGACGCGTTGAAACGCCTGCTGGACCTGCAACGCGTCGACTCATCCATCGAGCGCCTTCGTCAGCGAAAAGCAGACCTTCCCGAGCAGCGCATCCTCGACGATCTCATCGCCGAGCTGGAAGCCGCCCGAGCCGACCACGCGGCGAAGCAGTCTGAGCTGGACGCCATCTCCCTCGACCAGAATCGGCTCGAAGGGGAAGTCTCGATGCTCGAGGACAAGATCAAGCACGAGTCCGAGCGGCTCTACGGCGGTGACATCTCCAACCCGAAGGAACTCTCCAACATCCAGGCGGAGCTCGACGGGCTTCGCAGACGCAAGAGCCACGTTGAAGACCAGGACCTCGAGGTGTTGGAGAACCGCGAGTCCATCGAGCGCGAGCTCGCCGAGCTCAAGGAAAAGCTCGATGCGCTGGCCGGTCGTACCGCCGAGGCCGAGGCCGCCCGCGACGCAGCGGCGGTCGAGATCGAGAACGACCTCGCCCAGAACGAAGGCGAGCGTGCTCAGATCGCGCCCCAGATCCCCGAGGAGTTGCTCGAGCTCTACGACGACCTTCGCGCGAAGAAGCAAGGGGTCGGCGTGGCAGCGCTCGTCGGCGGGGTCTGTCGCGGCTGCGGGGTCTCGCTCTCCCCGGTCGCGTTGGATGAGATCAAGCGCTCGAGCGCGGATGAGATCCCGCGCTGCGAGAATTGCCGTCGCCTCGTCGTTCCCACGTAGCCTGGAAGTGGAGTGAGGGTCGTCGCGTTCTGCGACGGCGGCGCGAGGGGGAACCCCGGACCCGCGGGCATCGGCGTGACGATCCGCACTCCCTCGAAGAAGGTGGTCGCAGAGATCTCCGAGGCGATCGGTCATGCAACGAACAATGTGGCCGAGTACACGGCGGTGAAGCGCGCGCTGGAACGCGCCCGGGAGCTCCGGGCGAGCGAGGTCGAGATCGTGACCGACTCCAAGCTTCTCGTCGAGCAGCTCAACGGGCGTTACCGGGTGAAGAACCCGACGCTCCAGCGACTCCACGCGGAGGTTCGCGCAGCCGCCCGGCCGTTCGCCTCGGTGACGTACCGTCACGTACTCCGCGAGCGGAACAAGCGCGCCGACGCCCTGGTCAACCTCGCGATCGACGCGTGGCTCCAGGAGCACGACGCCTTCGCGCCCGCGGACGACCCGGAGCAAAGCCCCCTCTTCTAGTGCAGGTGTCCCCGGTCCCCCTTGATAACTGCGTAAAGGAGATGGCTCCTGGTAGCTATGCTCCGATCGGGAGCCCGATCCGATAAATGGACGTGATGATGGCGATCGACAGGCACCGTGAAAGCCGCCTCACCCGGCGTCTCTACGAGACCAGCATCGTCTTCGCGTTCGCGACGCTCGTCGCGTTGTCGCTGCTCCTCGCCGTCGGTTTGCGCACCCACGGCCGGTTCGCGTGCGCCGCAAAGTCCATCGTCGCCGCGTCGGCTCACTGCGCCGGCGCCGCCGAGATCGGACCCGACCTGCCGTCGGGGGCGGTCAACGTGGTCTTTTCGGCCGACCCTAGCCTTGCGAACGCCGAGCGCTAAACTGCGGAGGAAGGAAGCTGGCCGGGTGGCCGCGGCCGGTTGAAAGACCGGTCGAGGAAAGTCGGGCCTCCATAGGGCAGGGCGGTGGGTAACGCCCACTCGGGGCGATCCGAGGACAGTGCCACAGAAAAGGTACCGCCAACGGCCGCGGGCGATGGGCCGAGCCAGGGCCAGGCCCCGTCGGCGGTGCGGGCAAGGGTGCAACGGTGGGGTAAGAGCCCACCAGCGTGGAGGGTGACTTCCACGGCTCGGCAAACCCCGCTCGGAGCAAGGCCAAGCAGGGCACCGATTCCGGCGGCCCGTCGGAGTGTCTCGCGAAAGCGGGGCCCGGTGTTCGGGTAGGCCGCATGAGGCCGGCGGCGACGCCGGTCCCAGATAGATGGCCACCCCGCCCAGCCGGAAACGGCGCGGCGGACAGAAGCCCGCTTATAGGCCGGCTTCCCGACGTGAGGGCCCCCGAGAGGGGGCCCTCGCTCTTTTCGCTACGCTCGCGGCGGACACCAGATAAGGAGGAGCAGATGACCCCGCGCGCCGTGGCCCGGAACCAGCGGCTGCCGCATCCCGCCCTCGTCGAACACCGCGACCGGCGCGCGAAGATCCTCGAGCTGAGGATCGCCGACCGGATCACCGCGTTCGCGGGCTCGATGCGCTTCGTGTATATCCACGTCGCGTGGTTCGTCATCTGGATCGGCTTCGGCCTCGAGGACTATCCGTTTGGCCTTCTCACGATGATCGTGTCCCTCGAGGCGATCTTCCTGTCGACCTTCGTGCTGATCAGCCAGAACCGAGCCGACGAACGGCGCCAGGCCCTGGCCGATTCGGAGTGGGATCTCGTTCAGGTGGAGGAGCAGCAGAACGAGGAGCTGCTCAACCTGTCGCGTCAGATCCTCGAGCTAACCCGCGCGGTGCACGGGAGGGTCGCCGGCGGAGCCACCCCAGCCGCCGGCCCTGCTGAATAGGGCCTGTTCACCCGGCCGCGCTATCGTTTCCCGCCGTGCTGGTCGCCATCTGTCACACCGATGCCACAGGGTGGACCGACGTTCGAGACCTCGAGCAGATCTCGGGCCTCATCGACGCCGGGCAGCTCGTGTGGGCCCAGGCCGACGTCGCCTCACTGAGCCCCTCCGACGTTTCGACCATCCAGGGAGAGTTCGGCCTCCACCCCCTCGCGGTCGAGGACGCGATCAACTTGAAACAGCGGCCGAAGCTCGAGGCGTACGAGAACCACTTGTTCGCGGTCGCCCATCAGCTCGATTCGGTGGAAGGGCAGCTGGAGGCGTCGCAGATCGCGTGTTTCGTGGGGCGTCATTACGTTCTGACGCTCCACGAAGGCGCTAGCAGGATCCTCGACGAAGCCGCTTCGCGCCTTCGCCGCACACCGAAGCCGGTCGAGCGGGGTCCTTCGTTCGTGATGCACGCGTTGCTCGACACCGTCGTCGACGATTACCAAGCGATCGCGGACACGCTCGAAGAGGAGGTCGAGGAGCTGGAGGACAAACTGCTGAAAGATCCGACCGCGGCTGCCGACCGGCAGATCTACACCCTGAAACAGCAGCTCGCACGCCTGCGCCGGTACGCGCAGCCGGGCGGCCGGGTCCTGGCCTCTTTCGTGGACTCGAACCAGACGACGGTCGCGACGAACGAGACGGCCGCCTACTTCCGCGATGTTCTCGACCACACGCTTCGGATCACCGATCAGCTCCGCAACGTCGAAGAGCTCGTCGATGCGCTCCTGGAGCTTCGTCGCATGGAGCAGACGAACCAGATGACCGACGTCACCAAGCGTCTGACCGGTTGGGCGGCCGTCATCGCCGTGCCTACGTTCATCGCCAGCGTGTACGGCATGAACTTCACGCTCACACCGAACAACGAGGGGCTGGGCTTCGAGATCGCGCTCGGGTTGATGGCCGCAAGCGCCATAGCCCTGTACACGTTCTTCAAGAAGCGCGACTGGATCTGACCGGCCTCCTGATCCCTGTCACACCCCGCTGCTAGTGTCCGTTCCGGTGGACCTGGACATCCTTTCCGATCTGAACGACGAGCAGCGCGAGGCGGTGCTGGCCGTCCGCGGCCCGGTGTGCATCCTGGCCGGAGCCGGGACCGGCAAGACGACCACGATCACGCGCCGGATCGCGCAACAGGTCGCGAGCGGTGCGTTTTCCTCCGACGAGATCCTCGCCGTCACCTTCACCGACAAGGCTGCCCGGGAGATGGCCTCACGGCTCAAAGCGCTGGGCGTTGCCGGGGTCCGGGCCAAGACGTTCCACGCCGAGGCGCTCGCGCAGGTCCGGCGGCTGGGAGGCGACCAACCGGAGATCCTGGGGTCCAAGGCACAGATCTTGCACGGGATCGCGCAGCGCCTGCCTGCCCCGTACAAGTTCATGGCCTTGCGGGACCTCGCGACCGAGATCGAATGGGCGAAGAATCGACGCATCCCGGCCGTGCGATACATCGATCGCCTGGACGGTCACCAGCCGCCCGTGCCGCCAGATCTGATGCACCGTGTTTACGCCGAATACGAGAAGCGAAAGAACGGCGCCGGCCGGATCGATTTCGAGGATCTGCTCGAGCGTGCCCTCCAGCTCCTGCACGACGACCCGCGCGCGCTCAACATCGTTCACGCCCGCTACCGGGCGTTCACGGTCGACGAGTACCAGGACGTGAACTTGCTGCAGCAAAGCTTGCTCGAAGCCTGGACCGGCTCTCGGGTCGACGTGTGCGTCGTCGGTGATGATCATCAGTCGATCTTCGGATTCACCGGTGCGACTCCGCATTACCTGCTCTCGTTCCCCGAGCGCTACGCGAGCTGCCGGGTCTTTCGGCTGTCGACCAGCTACCGCTCGACGCCGCAAGTGATCGAGATCGCGAACCGGCTCGCTCCCAAGCTCGGAGGCTCGACCAACCCGCTGCGGGCGATGCGACAAGCGGGTCCCCTTCCCACGTTGCGCGCGTTCTCGACCGGCGCCGAGGAAGTCGCCTGGATCACCGGCGAGATCCGCCGCTTGCACGACGACGGCGTCGAGTGGGAGAAGATCGCGGTGCTGCACCGGATCAACGGCCGATCCGAGGATTTCGAGGAAGCGTTTTCGCGAGCGGCCATCCCGTTCCAGGTCCGCGATGGGTCGTTCCTGAGACGGCCGGCTGCGCGCGCGGTCCTCAATCGGCTCCGGCACGAGTTGGACGGCGACGTCACCGGCGCCGTCGAGCGCGTCGCAGCGGCGGCCGGCTACGAAGCAGACCTCGAAGGTGTCGCCTCGGACGATGAAGCGACGCGTCAGGCCGACCTCGCGCGGCTCGTCCGCCTCGCTGAGGAGTTCGGCGGCACCTCGCTGCAAGCGTTCGTGAACGACATCCGCTCTCGGTTCACGGAGGATTCCGAGGGCCGCGGCGTCCTGCTGCTCACCTACCATCGCGCGAAGGGCCTCGAGTTCGATGCGGTATTCCTCCCCCGACTCGAGGACAAGGAGCTACCGTTCGCCCTCTCGCGGACCGACGACGAGCTGGCCGAGGAACGTCGCCTGCTCTACGTCGGCATCACGCGCGCACGCCGGCACCTGTACATCTCGCACGCGGCTTCCCGAGACACGGAGCGACGCAAAAAGCCGAAGCCGTCTCCGTTCTTGCGTGATCTGGTCGGGGCTGTGGAGGGGTCCCGCCCGGCGTCCCACCTCAACGGAGGGCCTTCACGCTTCGGTGGGGCATCGGACGGGCCCCCTCGGAAGAGCGACGTGGTTACGCAGGTGGAGCACGATCCGGTTTTCACGTCGTTGAGGACGTGGCGGTTGCGGGTTTCGCGAGATGCGGGCGTGCCGGCGTACGTGGTGTTCGACAACAAGACGCTGGCGCTCATCGCGCTTGCGAAGCCCGGGTCCCGGGCTGCGTTGCTGGCTGTACCGGGCGTGGGGCCGGCGAAGCTCGACCGATATGCGGAGGACGTGCTCCATATCGTTCGATCGGCCTGACCCGTCCGAGCAGGCATTTCATCGCCTCATCCCTGGGGTTTTCTGGGTATCCCAGGGCTCGCGGCTGGGTCCCGCTCGAACCGGATGATCCGGGCGGTCGTGCGGCGACTGAGGGTGGGGACTTGCCAAACTTGAGGTGGTATGGGTGAAATGGTCGGCACCACGGGGTCGGCTTCCGCAAGCCGGGGGTGAGGGAGATGCGATCGAGCGCCGCGTTCCGACGAGTAGGCATCTCGACGTTCATGCTTTTCTTTGCCCTGACGCTGCACGGGTTGGTGCCGGCCGCTTCGTCAGACGACTCTGCGGCTGCTGCGCCTAAACCCACCCCGTCCAACACCGTCCGTCCA
>JBBDRM010000016.1 GCA_040905475.1 Actinomycetota bacterium | reverse complement strand
CGCGAGCTCTCCGAGAAGATCCGGCTCGACCGCTACTACAAGCATTCGATCGAGGTGATCGTCGACCGGCTGGTCATGAAGCCGGGCCTCGAACGCCGTCTCGCCGACTCGATCGAGACGGCGCTCAACCTCGCCGAGGGGATGGTCGCCATCGAGCTCGTCGACGCCGGCGAGGTACAGACGTACTCGCAGCACCTGGCGTGTCACCACTGCGGGCTCTCGTTCGAGGAGCTCCAGCCGAAGAACTTCTCGTTCAACTCACCGTACGGCGCGTGTCCTCGCTGCGACGGGCTCGGCACGCACCTGGAGGTCGACGAGGAGCTCGTCGTCCCCGACCCGGACCTGTCGGTGACCGAGGGCGCCATCGCGCCGTGGACGGGCGGCCGGACCGAGTACTTCGCGCGCATGCTCGAGTCCGTCGCGGAGCACGCGGGCGCCAAGCCGAAGACGCCATGGCGCAAGCTCACGAAGAAGCAGAAAGACATCTTCCTGTACGGCACCGGCGACGACCAGGTCCACGTGAAGTATCGGAACCGGTACGGCCGGACGCGCTCCTACAACACCTATTACGAAGGCGTCGTCCGCTGGCTCGAGCGGAAGCGCGACGAGGCCGACAGCGACTACCAACGCGAGAAGATCGAGGAGTACATGCTGGAGGTGCCGTGCCCGGCGTGCAAGGGGACGCGCCTGAAGCCGGAGTCGCTGGCGGTGACCGTCGGCGGGGTCCACATCTCCGAGCTCTGCCGCATGTCGATCTCCGAGACGGACAAGTTCCTCCGAACCCTCGAGTGGAGCGATCGCGAGCACCTGATCGGCGACCGGATCATCAAGGAGGTCGCGTCGCGCCTCGGGTTCCTCATCGACGTCGGGCTCGACTACCTCACCCTCGAGCGCTCGGCGGCGACCCTCGCCGGCGGCGAGGCGCAGCGGATCCGGCTCGCGACCCAGATCGGCAGCGGGCTCGTCGGCGTGCTCTACATCCTCGACGAGCCTTCCGTCGGCCTGCATCAGCGCGACAACCACCGACTGATCGAGACGCTCATCCGCCTCCGCGACATCGGGAACACGCTGATCGTCGTCGAGCACGACGAAGCGACGATCCAGACGGCCGACTACGTCGTCGACATCGGACCCGGCGCCGGCGAGCACGGCGGTGAGATCGTGCATGCGGGCTCGTACAAGGAGCTCCTGCGCAACAAGAAGTCGCTGACGGGTCAGTACCTCGCGGGCAAACGGTCGATCCCCGTGCCGGCGTGGCGCCGGCCGCCGGGCGGCAACTACATCACCGTCAAGGGCGCGCGGCAGAACAATCTGAAGAACATCGACGTGCGATTCCCGCTGGGTAGCCTCGTGTGCATCACCGGGGTGTCCGGCAGCGGGAAGTCCTCCTTGCTGACCGACACGGTCTATCCGGCGCTGATGCACAAGATCTATAGCTCGCGCACGGTCCCGGGGAAGCATCGCGCGCTCACCGGCATCGAGCACATCGACAAGGTCGTCAACGTCGATCAAGCGCCGATCGGCCGGACCCCGCGCTCGAATCCGGCGACCTACATCGGCGTCTTCGATCACGTGCGGCAGCTGTTCAGCCAGACGCCGGAAGCCCGCGCGCGCGGCTATCTGCCGGGCCGCTTCTCGTTCAACGTCAAGGGCGGTCGCTGCGAGTCGTGCGCCGGCGACGGCCAGATCAAGATCGAGATGCACTTCCTGCCCGACATCTACGTCCCGTGCGAGGTGTGCAAGGGGAAGCGCTACAACCGCGAGACCCTCGAGGTCACGTTCAAGGGAAAGAACATCTCCCAGGTGCTCGAGATGTCGGTCGAGGAGGCGGTCGGCTTCTTCGAGGCGCTGCCGGTGATCCGCCGTCACCTCGAGACGCTGAACGACGTCGG
>JBBDRM010000015.1 GCA_040905475.1 Actinomycetota bacterium | reverse complement strand
CGGATGTCCTTCGCCATCGCCAGCATCATCTTGCGGATGTTCTCCGCCTGGTGCTGTTCGCTGGTACGGAACTCGATCTTGTCCAGCTTGGTGAGTCCGTCGATGATCAGCCGAACCTCGGCGCCGAACTCGCCTTCGATGTCGTCGAGGGTCAGCGGCGTGTCCTCGACCACGTCGTGGAGGAGCGACGCGACGATCGTGGTCGTGTCCGGCCACAGGTCGGACATGATGTTCGCGACGGCAAGCGGGTGCTCGATGAACTGCTCGCCGGAAGCGCGGAACTGGTCGCGGTGCGACTGAGCGGCGTACTCGTACGCTTTCTGGATGAGCTTCGTGTCCGCTTTGGGACTCGTGGCTTTGAGGCGCTTCAGCAGGACGTCGAGGCCGTGGTCGGGTGAGATCTCGACCGGCCGGAGGCGGGAGAGGACCCCGCGGCGCTTTCCGCCGTCCTCAGGCGCGAAACGCTCCTCCATGGTGGAGATTGTAGAGGAACGATCACCGCGTGGACGGGGCCCGCCCCGAAGGTGGGGGTCCTACCAGCCGCGGCGGCCGGCTCGAGCGAGGAGCCAGAGGCCGGACAGCGCGACGGCTATCCCGAACCAGGGCACATCGCCCCCATAGACGAGATCGCCGATCCCGACCCCGATCAACACCGCGCCGAGGACCCAGCTCAGGATGCCGGCGTGCCATCCGCGGAGCCGCTGATACAGGGCTGAGCCGAGCAGGATCGCCCCGAACCCGAGAGGGGTGAGGCCTTCCGGTTGGTCTCTGTCGGGCCAGATGAGGATCGCACCGAACCAAAGCACGAGTAATGCCGTGGTGATGCGTTCGACCCGCCGCTCATCCGCATCCTTGACGTGGATGACAACGGTTCCGTCAGGATTCCGATAGGCACGCACGGATCAAATTGTAGCGCTCCAACGTCCGGTGGGATCGGGATTCAATAGGTGAGGAGGGACAAGACGTCGTAGCCCTTGAGCCGCTCCCGACCGTTCAGGAAGCCCAGCTCGATCAAGAACGCCATGCCCTGAACCTTTCCACCCAGCCGTTCCACCAGCCGCGCCGTAGCCAACGCGGTCCCGCCGGTCGCCAAGACGTCGTCCACGATGGCGACCCGCTCGCCGGGGGCGATGCCGTCGCTGTGGATCTCGAGCGTCTCCTCGCCGTATTCCAGCTCGTAGTTCTCCGAGACCGTCTCCCAGGGTAGCTTCCCCTTCTTGCGCACCGGGACGAACCCGGCGCCGAAGTGGTACGCGACCGGCGACGCGACGATGAAGCCGCGCGCCTCGACGCCGACGACCTTGTCGATGGTTCCCCGGCCGAATGCCACGACGATCTCGTCGATCACGGTGGAGAAGGAGACCTCGTCGCCGAGCAAGGGGGTTATGTCCTTGAAGACGATGCCGGGTTTCGGGAAGTCGAGGACGTCGCGCACCTTGGCGCGCAGGATGTCCTCGGCGTGTCGGGTCACAGCCGATCTACCGCCGGCGGCGTTTCCCGCCGCGTCCCCGACGCGCGCGCGGGGGCGGCCGCGACGCGGCACGGACCTGGGTTCGCGGCTTCTCCGCTGCTGAAACGGCCTCGGAGGCCGAGGATGGAGACGCCGCAACGCCCGCTCCAGCCGCGGCGGTCGCCGGCTCGGCGCGCATACCGCCCTGGATGCGGGCACGGATCTGCTGGTACCGAGGCTCGCGCTCCTTCAGCCACGCCAGGATCGGCGAAGCGACGAAGATGCTCGAGTAGGTACTGACGAGAGCGCCGATGAACATCGCGAGCGAGAGGTCCTTCAACGTTTCGGCGTTGAACACGTACACGCCGACGAAGAGCAAACCGGCGACCGGCAGCACCGACGAGAGCGACGTATTGATCGAGCGAACCAATACTTGGTTCATCGAGCGGTTGACCATATCCGAGTAGGAGATCTTCGACGTAGCGGTGAGCGACTCGGAGTTCTCCCGCACCTTGTCGAACACGACGACCGTGTCGTACAGCGAGAACCCCATGAGCGTGAGGAGCGCGATCACGGTCGCCGGACTGACCTGAAGCCCGAGGAGCGTGTAAACGCCTGCGGTCGCGATGAGATCGTGGAACAGCGCGACGAGCGCGCCGACGGCCATCTTCCACTCGAACCGGAAGCTGATGTACAGAGCAACGAGCACGATGAAGACGATCAAGCCACGCAAGGCTTTGTTCGATACCTGGCGGCCCCAGCTCGGGCCGACGTCATTGATGTTCACCTCGTCGACATCGGACTGCCCGGCGAGCTCGGCAAGCTTCGCCGTCACCGAGTCCAGCTTGGCGGGATCGGCGATCCGTTCCACGCTGACGCGCAGCTCCCGGTCGCCGCCGGCGCTGGTAGAGATCTGGACCTTCGGCGTCCCGGCGTCGAACTGCTCCAGCTCCTCCTCGACCTCCTGGACGCCGATGTCCGTACTCAGTGGGACGTTGAACGCCGTGCCCCCTTCGAACTCGAGTGACAGCTCGAGCTGCCGGCCGAACAGCCCTATGGCACTCACCCCGATCACGATCAGGGAGACCAGCAACCAGATCTTGGAACGGCCGATGAAGTCGATGTTCGACTCGCCCTTCATCAGACGCTTCAGACCGGCGAACATCAGCGCGCCCCTCCCGCCGGCACGGGCGCTTCGCCGACCACGCGCCGGATCCCGAGCCTCTTGCTCTCGTTGAATGCCTTCGTCTGGGAAAGGAGCCAGACGGCAGGGTGCATGTACAGGTACGAAACGAAGAGGTCGAGCGCGGTGGACAGCCCGAGCATGAGCGCGAACCCGCGGACGCTCCCGACGGCCAGGAAGTAGAGCACGAAGGCGGCGAGCGCCGTCACGAGGTCGGCCGCGACGATCGTTCGCCAGGCGCTGTCCCAGGCGCGATCCACCGATGCCCGCACGCTCTTGCCGCTCTGTACTTCGTCCTTCAGCCGTTCGAAGTAGACGATGAACGAGTCTGCCGCGATGCCGAGCGACACGATGAGCCCGGCGATACCGGCCAGCGTGAGCGCGAACCCGGCGGTCTCGCCGAGGATGATGACCACGCCGACGGTGAACCCTGCGTGCAGCAGGATCCCGAGCCAGATCAGTAGGCCCAGGAAGCGATAGAAGAGCGCGACGTATATGAAGACGATGCCGAGCCCGATCAGCCCGGCGATCAGGCCCCCGTTGAGCGACTCCTTCCCGAGCGTCGGGCTTACGGTCGTGAACGTCGAGGGCTCGAACGAGACCGGCAGCGCACCGTAGCGAAGAACGAGTGCCAGCTCTGTGGCCTCGTCCTGGGTGAAGTTGCCGCTGATCGTCGCGGTGCCGCCGGAGATGCCTTGGTTGCATTGAACCTCGGTACCCATCTGCGGGTGGGACTCGACGATCTGGTCGAGGATGATCGCGAGCTGACGCTTCGGGTCGCCATCCGGGTTGCACGCGAGCTTCCCGGTCACGTCGGTGAACTTCGTGGCCCCATCGCCCGTGAGGCTGAGGCTCACGCTCCAGGTCAACGCCCCGCCCGTGGTCGACGGCGGTTCTGCCTTCGCGCCGGCCACGTCTACGCCGCTCAACGCCGCGGGTCCGAGACGCAACTTTTCCCATTGGGACGGTGGAAGCTCTGCGCCCGTGGCCGTGTCGAACGTCCGCGTGCAATGAACGACGTCCTTCGTCGGATCGTCCTGCTCGGGGAAGCTGGAGAGATCGGTGCAGTCGGGCGGGGTCGCCGCCGTGAAGGGCTCGGAGCCGGGCGGGAGAACCTCGAGGACGGGGCGGAAACGAAGCTGGGCCGTTCTCCCGATGATGTCCAGGGCAGCCTGCCGCTCTTCGACGCCCGGCAGCTGCACCAAGACGTTGTTGCCCTGGCGCGAGATGTCCGGCTCGGCGACGCCCAGCGCGTCGACCCGGTTGCGGATGATGTCGACCGCCTTGTCGATCGATCCCGAATCCGCATCCTCGTCGGCGGTGAGCACGACCGAGATGCCGCCCTGGAGATCGAGGCCGAGACGCGGCTCCAACCCGAGGGCCGCGATGATGCCCCATATGCCGCCGACCAGGACGAGCAGCGTAAGCAGAGCCGTGCGGAAGCGGCGTCGCGGGGTCATCGAGAGATGGTCGTGGGCACGGCGGTCATGTGGTGGAGTCGGAGGACTCCTCCTCGTCGGGCTCGTAGATCTTGCGGCGAACCGCCGCGCGCGACATGCGTACGGTCGTTCCAGGCGAGACCTCGATCATGAAGGTGTCGTCGTCCATCGCCCTGATCGTTCCGTAGATGCCGGCGATGGTCTCGACCTCGTCGCCCAGCCCGAGGCTGGAGAGCAGCTCCTGTTGATGGCGCATCCGGTTCTTCTGCGGGCGGATCATGAAGAAGTAGAACACCGCGATGAGCAGCAGGATCGGCAGGAAGCTGACGAGCGGGTTGGTGTCGGTCGTGGTGTCGCCGGTCGTATCGGTCGTCTGAGCCAGAAGCGTCAGGATCGCGTACACGTGGTCCCTTCCGTAGCAAAACCTCACCCGGGGTCCGGGCCGCGGAACAGTCTAAAGGAGGGTAGGCCCGCCCGCCCGTTGCAAGCCCAGATGCTCGTAAGCCAGGTCCGTGGCCACCCGGCCGCGCGGCGTGCGCTTGAGGAAGCCCAGCTGGAGCAGGTACGGCTCGGAGACGTCCTCGAGCGTGTCGGGCTCCTCGTGGAGCGCGGCGGCGAGCGTCGAGACGCCGACGGGGCCCCCGCCGAACTTCTCGACGATCGCCCGGACGAGCGCGACGTCCATCTTGTCGAGACCGAGCTCGTCGACCTCGAAGACGGCCAGCGCCTCGCGTGCGACGGTGACGTCGACGTGCCCGTCGCCGCGCACCTCGGCGAAATCCCGGACCCGGCGCAGGAGCCGGTTGGCGACCCGCGGCGTGCCGCGTGCGCGCCGCGCGATCTCCTTCGCGCCGGGCTCGTCGATCTCGACGCCGAGGAGGCTCGCGCTCCGCCGGACGATGACCTCGAGGTCGTCTGGCATGTAGTAGTCCAGTCGCGCGCTGAACCCGAACCGGTCGCGCAACGGTCCGGTGAGCAAGCCGGTGCGGGT
This sequence comes from Actinomycetota bacterium, assembly GCA_040905475.1. Taxonomy (NCBI): domain Bacteria; kingdom Bacillati; phylum Actinomycetota; species Actinomycetota bacterium. Next base: position 6,464 of record JBBDRM010000015.1, on the reverse strand, counting down.
CGTCGCTCCGATGAGCGTGAACCGCGGCAGGTCGATCCGGATCGATCGCGCGGCAGGCCCTTTGCCGATGACGATGTCGAGGGCGAAATCCTCCATCGCCGCGTAGAGCACCTCTTCGACCGGTCGCGCGAGGCGGTGGATCTCGTCGATGAAGAGCACATCTCCCGGCTCGAGGTTCGTGAGGATCGCGGCGATGTCGCCCGCGCGCACGAGCGCGGGGCCGCTCGTCGACCGCGTCTCGACGCCGAGCTCGTTGGCGACGATGTGCGCGAGCGAAGTCTTCCCGAGACCGGGGGGGCCGCTGAACAGCAAGTGGTCCGGCGGACGTCCGCGCCCGCGTGCCGCGTCGAGGATGAGCCCGACCTGTTCCTTCACCTGTTGCTGGCCGACGAACTCGGCGAGCCGGCGAGGCCGCAGGGAAACCTCGAAATCCCGCTCCTCCGGGGCCGCTTCGCGATCGAGGATCTCGGTCATCGCGCGTCGAGCTCCTTCAACGCGGCCTTCAGTATCGCCTCGACGCCGGCCGCGCCGTTGCCGTTCGCGGTCGCCTTCTCAGCCGCGACGCGCTCGATCGCCTCCCGCGCTTCCGTCGTGGTGTACCCGAGTTGCAAGAGAGCCGCACGAACCTCGCCGAGCGCCTCGCGTACGGCCGGTGACCCGGCGACCGGTGCCAGATCTGCGTCGCCCGCGCCGAGCTTCTCTTTCAACTCCAAGATCATCCGGCTCGCGGTCTTCTTGCCGACCCCCGGGATGAGCGTCAACGCGTCGAGGTCCTCGCCGAGGATCGCACGCCGCAAGGCGTCGGGCGTGTACACCGACAGCACGGCGAGCCCGCCTTTGGGGCCGATCCCGTTGACGCCGATGAGCACCTCGAAGACGTCGCGTTCCTCGGCCGTCGTGAACCCGAACAATGTCAGCGCGTCCTCGCGGACGTGCAGGTGCGTGTGGAGCCGCACTTTCTCGCCGGCTCCCGGGAGTCGCGCGAGGACCGATGCCGGCGCGAGCAGCCGGTACCCGACCCCGTTGACGTCGACGAGCGCGCCGTCGGGATAGGTCTCGATGAGCGTCCCGGCCACGGAGCCGATCATCGCACCCCCGCCTTCACCGCGAGCCGGTACGAGTGCAAGTGGCAGATCGCCAGTGCGAGCGCGTCCGATGCGTCGGCCGTTTCCGGCTTCTCGGTCAGTCCGAGCAGCCGGCCCACCATGAACATCACTTGGTCCTTGGTCGCGCTTCCGACGCCGACGACCGCCTGCTTGACCTGGAGCGGCCCGTACTCGGTCACGGGGATGCCGCCCTCCGCCGCGACCAGCAGCGCCATCGCGCTCGCCTGCCCGACTCGGATCGCGGTGCGCTGGTTGCGGGTGACGAACAGCCGCTCGACGGCCATTGCCTGGGGCCGGTGACGCTCGACGGCCTCAGCCAGCCGGGCGCGAAGGTCGGCCAGCTGCGCGGGAACGTCGGCACCGGCCGCTCGGACGGTCCCGAACTCGAGCGCCTTCAGTTTGCCTCCGGACTGCTCCACGACGGCGAATCCGGCGCGCGTGAGCCCGGGGTCGACCCCCATGACCCTCATCCCCGGCCTCCGAACATATGTACGAGGCTAACCCTTGGGAAGGACGGGTTCAAGGAACCCGGAGTTACAGCGGTGTGATTTTAGCCGACCTCGGCCAGGACGGCCTCGGGGATGTCGAAGTTGGCGTAGACGGCCTGTACGTCGTCGTGGTCCTCGAGCCCGTCGATCAGCTTGAGGACCGAACGAGCGTCGCCCCCGTCCACCGGGACGCTGTTCTGCGGGATCAGGGTGACCTCGGCAGAGGTGGGGGTGAGCCCTGCCTGCTCCAGGCCCGCGCGGACGGCCTCGAACGAGGCTGGGTCGGTGAGGACTTCCCACTCGTCGCCGAGGTCGCGCACGTCGTCCGCTCCCCCCTCGAGAGCCAGCTCCATGACTCGTTCTTCGTCGGCACCGGCCTTGTCGAGCAGGATCACGCCGCGCTTGTCGAACATCCATCTCACGCTGCCGGGCTCCCCCATCGCCCCGCCCTGCTTGCTGAAGATCGCGCGCAGATCCTGCGAGGTTCGGTTCCGGTTGTCGGTCAGCGCCTCGACGAGGACGGCGACACCGCCCGAGGCATACCCCTCGTAGAAGACCTGCTGAAAGTTCGCGCCGCCGGTGTCCCCGCCGCCCCGAGCGACCGCGCGCTCGATCGTGTCGCGCGGCACCCGGCCGTCCTTGGCGCGCTGGATCGCGTCGGCCAAGGTCGGGTTGTCCTTGGGGTTGGAGCCTCCCTGGCGGGCGTTGATCTCGATCGCACGGATCAGCTTCGCGAAGAGCTTCCCACGCTTCGCGTCGATCTTGCCCTTCTTCTCCTTGATGCCTTTCCAGTGCGAATGCCCGCCCACGTGCGTCTCCGAGGTCGTCGGTCCTTCATCTTGTGGCTGGAGGGACCAGCCGGGCAACCCCGCCGCTAGGACAAACCGAAAGCGAGCCGGTGCAGCCGATCGTCGCCGGAAAGCTCGGGGTGGAACGACGCAAGCGTCACGTTCCCTTGACGGAGGACTACCGCGTGGTGGCGATGGGTCGCGAGCACGTCAACCCCAGGACCGACCTCCTCGACCCAGGGCGCACGGATGAAGACCGCGTGCATCTCACCGATGCCGATCACATCGAGGTCGGTCTCGAACGAGTCCACCTGGCGCCCGTACGCGTTGCGGCGAACCGTGACGTCCACGATGCCGAGCAGGGGCCGGTCGCCTTCTGTGATCCGCTTCGCGCACACGATCATCCCGGCGCAGGTGCCGAGGATGGGCATGCCGCCCTCGGCGCGCTTGCGGAGCGGATCGACGAGGTCGTAGTCGGTGGCGAGCTTGCCGATCGTCGTCGACTCGCCGCCCGGGATCACAAGCGCGTCGACGGACTCGAGTTCCTCGCGAGTACGAACCAGCATCGGCCCCGCGCCGGCGCGCTCGAGCAGCCGCTGGTGAGCCTCGAAATCCCCCTGGAGCGCGAGGACGCCGACCTTCTTCAAGCGCTACCAGCCTCGCTGCGCGAGACGGTCGCCCTCCGGCATCGAACGGACGTCCATGCCGCGCATCGGCTCGCCGAGGCCGCGCGTCACCTTCGCGAGCACGTCGGGGTCGTTGAAGTAGGTCGTTGCTTCGACGATCGCCTTCGCGCGGTGCGCAGGGTCGTCGCTCTTGAAGATCCCCGATCCGACGAACACGCCTTCCGCCCCGAGCTGCATCACGAGCGCCGCGTCGGCCGGCGTCGCAACACCGCCGGCGCAGAACAGCACGACCGGAAGCCTCCCCGCCTCCGCCGTCTCCTTGACGAGATCGTACGGCGCGCGGTGCTCCTTCGCGGCACTCATGAGCTCTTCGGGAGCGCTCCCGTGAAGGCGCCGGATCTCGCCGAGGATCGAGCGCAGGTGGCGCACCGCCTCGACGATGTTCCCGGTGCCGGCTTCGCCCTTGGAGCGGATCATCGCGGCGCCCTCGCCGATACGCCGCAACGCTTCGCCGAGATTCGTTCCGCCGCACACGAACGGCACCGTGAACGACCACTTGTCGACGTGGTGCTCCTCGTCGGCCGGCGTGAGGACCTCGCTCTCATCCACGTAGTCCACGCCGACGGCTTGGAGGATCTGCGCTTCGACGAAGTGCCCGATGCGGCACTTCGCCATGACCGGGACCGACACCGAGGAGATGATCTCGTCGATCTTGGCGAGATCGGCCATCCGGGCCACGCCGCCTTCGCGACGGATGTCCGCCGGGACTCGCTCGAGCGCCATGACCGCGCACGCGCCCGCGTCCTCGGCGATCTTGGCCTGTTCGGCGGTCGTGACGTCCATGATCACGCCGCCCTTGAGCATCTCCGCGAGCCCGCGCTTCACGCGGACGGTCCCTCGCTCCTCCGTCACAGCAGCCTCCCCGGGAGATCTGAAAAAGGCCTTTGACCTGCGGATTTATCTAACGGGATTGTACACCCTCCTCTGCGACGGCTTCGGCGAGTTTCCTCGGCGAGGATGCCCAGCGCTCGTGGTCGCGCCACCGTCGCGCGCCCGATGAGAGGCGGGTGGGCCGCCCCACCTATAGATCCTCGAGAAGGCTGATGCGCTCCTCCAGGGGCGGATGAGAATCGAAGCGCTTGTCGAGCCAGGCGCTCAGCCCGTCACCCCCCTTGAGGGGGGATGCGATCCACATACCGGCCGTCCCCCGCGAGCGGCGACGCAGCGCCGTACCGCCTTGCGCGAGCTTCTGGAGCGCGGCACGCAGCCCGATCGGGTACCGCGTGTACCGGACGCCGTTGATGTCCGCGGCCGACTCACGGTCGCGACTCAGTGCCGACGGCATGAACAGGGCGCCGAGAGGAACCACCGAGCCCAGAAGGGTCGACGCCACCTGCATCACGAGGGTGTCGCGATTCTGGATGTGCGCCAGCTCGTGACCGAGAACCCCCTCGAGCTCCATCCGGTTGAGCGATTCGAGGAGTCCCCGCGTGACGACCAGGCTCGCGTGCTTGGGGTCGATGCCGGTCGCGAACGCATTGAGCGCCGGGTCTTCGACCACGAGAAGCGCCGGTTTCGGAAGTCCGGAAGCGATCGCAAGCCCCTCGGCGATGTTGTACAGACGGGGCTCGTTCTCGGGCGTTACCGGGTGAGCGCCCGCGCGCGCCAGCAGGATGCGATCCCCCGTCGTGAAGGACAGCCACGCGACGATCACGGCGATGACGAGCGCCGCCACCGCCCCGATGACGCCCGCCCGGAAGAGCCAGCCCACCGCGAACCCGATCGCGGTGACGCCGGCGACGAAGCAGCCCGCGATCGCTCGAGCCCGGCGGGAGTTATCTCGTGAGAGATCCAGCATGACCGGGACGCTCAGATCTCCTTCAAGATCTTGATCCGCTCATCGAGCGGCGGATGCGTGTCGAACAAGCGGTTGAGCCAGCCGAAGAAGCCTTGCTCGCGCTGTAGGGGCGACTCGATCCACAGCGCTGCGGTGGCGCGCGACGCAGAGCGAACCACCGTTCTATCGTCTCGCAGCTTCTCAAGCGCCGAGATCAGCCCGGGCGGATACCGCGTGTACTGCACACCGGACACGTCGGCGAGCGACTCGCGCTGGCGGCTTATCGTCGCCCGGATCACCTGCGCGATGATCGGCATCAGGATGGCCAGAGCCAAGCCCACGAGCGCGAACACCGCCGCGCCACCACCGCCTCCGTCGCGCCCGCGACGGCGGCCGCCTCCCCAGAACATGGCCCGCAGCGTCCAGTCGCTCACGAGCACGACGATGCCGAGCAGTGTCGCCGCGACGGCCATCACGAGCGTATCGCGGTTCTTCACGTGCGCGAGTTCGTGGCCGACGACGCCTTCGAGCTCGACGCGATTCATCTTCTCGAGCAGCCCGCGGGTGACGGCGATCGAAGCGTGCGCCGGATCGCGGCCGGTCGCGAAGGCGTTCGGCGCGGCGTCCTCGACGACGTAGACCTTCGGCTTCGGTATCCCGGCCGCGATGCAAAGCCCGTCGACGATGTTGTGGAGCCTCGGTTCTTGGTCGTGCGTGACCTCGCGCGCCCTGCTGACGGCGAGCACAATCTTGTCGCCGCTCCGGTACGAGAGCCACGTCATCAACGTCGCGACCACCGCCGCGATCGGCACCCCGATGAACCCGCCGTCGAACAGGTAGCCGAAGAGCCAGCCCATCGCGAGAACGACGAGAACGAAACCAGCGATGAGGAGGATCGAGCGTCGCGTGTTCTTCCGGTAGAGGTCCCACATGGCGGGTCTCTACGCTACTGGGTCCGGAGAGCGCGCGAGCGGTGGACGGCTCGGCGGGATGCTAGAACTGAACCTGGACCGGGCCGGCGGCCGCGTCCTCGGTCTCGAAGAACTCGCGGATCTTGAACCCCCCCATCGACGCGACGATCGCCGAAGGGAACTGCTGCACGAGGTTGTTGAAGCTCAGAACCTGATCGTTGTAGAACTGGCGAGCGAAGGCGATCCGTCCTTCGGTGCCGGTCAGCTCCTCCTGCAGCGCGAGGAAGTTCTGGTTGGCCTTCAGGTCGGGGTAGTTCTCGACGACTGCCATCAGCTGCCGCAGCGCCTGGGTGATCATGTTCTCCGCCTGAGCTTGCTCCCCGACGGTCTTCGCCGCGATCCCGGCCGCACGCGCGGCGGTTACGTTCTCGAACGTCTGCTTCTCGTGCGCCGCGTAGCCTTTCACCGTGTTGACGAGGTTCGGGATCAAGTCGTACCGGCGCCGGAGCTGCACGTCGATCTGCGACCAGGCGTTGTCGATCTGGTTGCGGTACCGGACGAGACGGTTGTAGATCGTGATGCCGATGATGAGCAGCAGCGCCACGACGCCGAGGACGATCCACAACGCGGTCATTCGGGCGCAATCGTAGGGTCCGCCCCTCGGGCCGTCAACGTCGTTTTCGCTTGCGCTCCGGGACCGACTCCAGG